>JAIERK010000033.1 GCA_019746975.1 Candidatus Obscuribacterales bacterium | reverse complement strand
GCCCTGTGTTATAACCCCGCAAATTAGTCAAGCTTAAATACAGAATGACTGGTTGGCTGTATGTGTGCTTGTCTTTTTGGAGCAAAAATCCATTAAGTTTAAAATGTCAACAGAAGCTTTTGAAAATGGAGAATCAGTTTTTCACTGTTCAAAAGGAGACGTCCTTCGGAAGGGATTCCGCCAATCAAGCTACGTTGAACAGAGCTGGTCAACTCGTCATCCTCCCGGCCAACTTGCTGATTGAACTCAACAAGCTCCTTCGCCCATTTCTCATCAACACCAGGTGCAAAGAATTGACTGGAGTATCCTTTCGAATGGTTTGGCCCATCCGGGTTCCATACATCTATGGAAAGATTGGGAAATCCAGGATTGATGCTGATTGTTAGATTTGGCCAGAGGTAATGGTATTGAGCTTGAGTGACGCTGCCGCGGGGGTCATACGCTTTGATTTTGGAAGTTCCTTCGATCGCGCTCGCTCTTACTTCGCCAAGTTGAACAGAATGCCAGTCTTCAGTCTTGAGTTGATAATTATCCTGATCTACATCAATCGCAGCGGAGAAGCCCGGATGCGCGATTTGGCAATGGTAACACTCAAGGAAGTTTTCCAGGAGAGACTTCCAGTTAGCATCAGTCGCCCACTCGGTTTTACTGTAAAGACTCAAATTGTCGACATCAATTCCGGCTGAGGCGATCTGGTTTAACACATTCTCGAAATATAAATCAATCGGTTTCGCCTCGCTGTCGAAATTCACGAAAAGAAAGGGGCCGATGGAATCCACTTTGAGCGCTAGGAGAGGATATTCGCCAACATTGAAGTCGGCTTCTCGATCCGACCTCGGAGCAGCCTGCAGTTGTCCCAGCAAATCGTAGGTCCAGGCATGATATCGACACTGCATCACCTTCGAGTTACCGCAACCTTTCATCACTTCGTGACGCCGATGCCTGCAGACATTGATGAATGCTGCCACACCATACTGATTTCGGACTACGACAACCGGCACGTTACCGACATAAGAAGTAACAAAGTCGCCGACTTTGTCGACTTCCTGCTGGCAAGCAACATACTGCCAGGTTCTGCGAAAGATTTGTTCAATTTCAATGTCCAGAATCGCAGGCTCTGTGTACCACTTCGCCGGCAACGCCACACCACGATCGAGGTCCCGCAAAAGATCTCTGTTATCGGCGTGTTTATACATCGGTTTTTCTCCTGCTCTCTCGACCATTAATCACTCTGCCCTTCTACCGGCACCGCCTGCAGTTGCGGCTCCTTCTCCGGGCCCGCCACCGCTTTCAATACCAGTGGTAAAAAAAGTATGAGAACTGAGCTCATGCATAAGAGGGAATAGCCGAACGGAATTTGCGTGGCAATCGTCGCGGCGAAGGTATCAGCGCTCATCATTCCGAGGGAATATGCGATGTTATACACAGCATAGACCGCGGCATAACAACTCATATTTTTTCGATCTACTGCATTACCCAACTCTGCTGAGGTTGGGTTTAACACAAAAGCATATGACATACTGGTAAGACATAACATAAAGCCAGTTAAAATCGGCGAGGTCCCGAGTGACAACAAGGGCAGAGTAACAGCCATAAGCAACATTCCCAAACAAATCGTCTTCTTTATTGAAAACCTTTCGCTGGCAAGACTAACAACAGGAGCCATGACACCATAGGCGATGGTGGCGACGGTGAACATCGGACCCATTACTTTGGCTGGCGCGTGCAAAGTCTTCTCCAGGTGAACCGGCAGCAACGGCTCGATTAGACCCCAGGCAGAAGCAGACAATGCGACAGCAACAGCAGCGACCAGAACCGATTTGTCGAACAACAAAGCCTTCAAATCAGTCTTAGCTCTGTCGGCGGCATTACTCTTGGGTAAGAGAAACAACCGAAAGCAAAGATCGCACAAGACCAATGCAGCAACCACGACGAAGGGCAAACAATAACCTCCCAGATCATAAAGCCAGGTGCCCAACATCGGACCGATGATTGAGCCCGACGTGCTGCCTAACATGGCCAGTCCCATCATCTGTACACGCTTTTCAACATAGTGCTCGGCAACGAACGCAAGACCGGCAGTCCAAGATGCAGCCGCGGAGGCACCTTGAAGTAGCCGAGCAACAAATAGAACGGAAAAGCTATTTCCAATCGAAAACAGTCCGATCGTAAGAAGCATCAGAAAAACACCGATGACCATTGGCTTTCGGCAGCCATATCGATCACCCAGATGACCGAATAGGGGTGTCGATAGCAACACGCCCGCCGCATAGCCACCGTACAACATTCCTAACTGCTGCTCGCCGCTTACCTTCGCAGGCGCGTAGCCAGTGAGGGGGCCGACGATACCGTACATCAGATAGTCCATGAATAGTGCAAATGCCACTATTAGAACAACTGTCCAATGTCCGTTTTGAATTGTTGCAAAAAAGTTAGGCACGATTCTCAGACGAATATCCAGCGAACTCTATAGTTCGCGGGCAAATGCCGAAAGGCTATCTGCAATCCGATATTTTAAACCGGAACATCATGCGTTTAATTAACAAAAGCAAAGTGGTAGCTGCGCGGGAAGTCTTCGCTTGAGCGACAATGGCTGGTTAGTATCCATCTATCGCCCTGGGACGATTCCTCAAGTTGTGCAAAAATGGAATGAGGAACCACAGCACAGACAAAAAGACAAACGCCGCGGTCGCCGTTGACACGGCTACCATCTGATGCCCGGTGATCATAAGTGTGATGATGTAGAGATCGAGCGACATCGGGATGCATAACGGAATCATACCGGCAGATATCAGTCGGCTTGCTAGCTTCACGAAATTCTTGGTACACGTGATTTCCTTGGTCTGCCGATCAAAGGCTGATGGAGCCATCGTCAAACCAATCGCCACAATTGTCAGGCACTCGATGGTGGCATAATCTGTTCTCGCGGAGCACAACGCAGATTGAGGCGCACCGCAGCCAGCCGACAGAGTGAGATCACTGTCAAGATCATTCTGGCTCTCGGCGGGTTAACAACGGATCGGAATGATGGCCACAGGCATCGGCACAGCAACTGCACTCATATCTGGTCTGTTGCTAAAGGGACTCGCAGATGGTGTCAATGACATCAGTCGGAAGAATAGCCACGATCAATCTGCTCAAAGCGATTAACCGAGACAGACTTTTCGACTCAGCTTCCGATGGTCGAGAAGTCGGGAGGAGTAGATCTGGTGAAAACGGGTAGACTAAAATCGTATTGGTGTATATTGAAACAAGATCTCACTAGCTCACAACGTTAGGTGCATAAAAATGCAAAGACAATTGCTGCATGTCTTATTGGCAACAATCGGGTGTACATGGATGCAACCGGCCTTCGCGGCAACCGACATGGAAGAGGGCATCAAACTGTACCAGGCAAAGTCCTATGACAAAGCTCGCCCCTATTTCGAGAAGGTAGCGAAAAGTTCGCCAACTGCGTGGCAACCGCATTATTATCTCGCCAATGTTAATCTCGCTCTGGGAAGAATGTCGATAGCACGATACGAGTACGAAGCATGCGAAAGACTCTGCAGAAATCCCAGCATTCTCGCGCAATGTCAAACCGGAAAATCCTTGACCGAAAAACATATGCGAGCAGTTGGCTCTTCAGTTAGCAATTCCGACAGCAGCGAATCCAGCTCTGATTCGAAAAAAGAAAAGTCTTCTTCGGCTCTGACTCCGGCGCAAGTCCAATTGGCGAATCGAAAAGAAGACATCATGAGACAAGCCAAAGTCGATGTAGCTAAAGTCAGACAAGAAACCAAAGAGCAACTAGAACGAGAGAAGGCTAACGCGAATCAGTTCTACAAATTTGAAGACGGAAGAGTGGCAACTGATATTGATGAAAATCGAGAACAAGAGATTAATCGAGAATGCGAAAATAAGTGCCGCAGAATCATGGAAGACGCGGAAAGAAAGATAAATCTCTTAGGAAAGTAGAACAACTAAGACCGGCGACATCATGGCGAGCATCCACGACTTTATCGGAGATATTAGTACTTGGATATAATCTGCTGTGGAAAACTATCATCAACTGCTAATACGCTGGCCGACTATTAGCAGTTCGAGATATTTTTGCATCGCTTTTTATAGCGAAGTGCTAATTACGACCTATTTGATCTTCTCTTCCAGGACCTGAAGCATCGTCGTTCGTGCGACACGAAAAGCCTCTGGCTTTACGCTCACTTCTCCAGTGAACGGATCGTCATAACAGGCAAGCAGGAACACATTCAAGCACAGCACAAGTGTCACCAGAGCACTCGTGCACACTTGCATTACGGTACTCTGAATTCCGAAGAAGAGAATCAGAACCCCGGTAGCAGCTGCACCAATAAGTACAACCACCCATAGTACCATCGGTAAAGTATAACTCATCTGCGTGGCGCGCGTTCTTCGGCAATCACCAAGGCGCACGACAGAATCGAGCATAGTACTGTGAATATTGTTTTGGCGTTGGCTGACAGGCTCGTACTGAAGGCAATCACGCCATATCTCACCATAAGTATTCCAGACCTGCTGCGACATCGTGCGCTGCGCCATGGTTGGCCATTCGTCATCGATCACGCCATCTACATATGTCAAACAGTCCGTTCTGACCCTCACGCCGATTGAATCCGGCAAGCCCATGGACAAACGAAAGATGTCGCTAACAGCACCGGCTTCCTGTTCTGCATTCACTCGAGCCTCTTCAGAACGCGTCATTGCATTTGCGACCATAAAGCCGAGTAAGATTGCAAACAATGTACCGACGCATGCCAAAAGCGGATCGGACACTTCGTGATGCTGGCGCAGATACTTAAGTCCGAACAACTTCCGGACGAGGAACATAAAACCAACTGAAACTACCATGCAGGCAGCGACTAAACCAATGAAATTAGTAACTATGAACTGCCCCATACATCCCTCGCTGCTCTCCACCTGGAAATATTACAGCACCTGGCAACGAAATGAATGTCCGCTGGGACCGCCAGCTGCTAACTCTGGGACCGCCGACGTGTTGTTAATCACAGTCGCCATCTGCTCTTGAGCTTCGGTGAATTTATTCTGGGCAAGCAGAGCTTCTGCGTATGCAACTCGCTCAGCATTATTTGTCGGTGTACCGACACTGTTCAAATCGACCGGCTCTCCGGACAGCGAACGCAATTTCGCCATCGCTAATCTCAATCGCAGATTACTGGGATTAAGCTTGACCGCCTTCTCTAACGAGACCTTTGCATTTTCGTACTCGTTGGACATCAAGAAAGAACCAGCCGATTCTTTCTCAGACTTGATGTACCAGGCACGGCTCAAACCATCTACAAAAGCCGGATTCTGCGGCTGCAGACTGAGAGCTTTTTCGAACGATTTGATCGCATCGTCGGTTTTCTCCAATTTCAGAGCCGACTCGGCAATGCGCTGATGCAACTCCGGTGATTGAGGATTCAACTCAGCACCGCTACGAAGCTCGGCGATAGCGAGCTCGAGGTCTCCGCGACTCTCGCGCAAAGTTGCCATATGGAGATAGGGCTCTGGATGATGAGGATCGAATACCGAGAATGGTGGAAAGGACTGCTTTATTCATCATTCACTCCTTAGTTCCTAGATTATCGAACATAGTCGATAACATTGTTGTGGATAAGTAGTTGAGAAAAAGATGTACTGAAGCTGCGAATCTTCAAGGTCCAAAGAAGTTTGCGGGCAAGTAATCGAAGAACTTTTTCTCCTGACTTACATAGTCAGACTGAAATTCATAGCAATCTTCATTGGAATCCATGCCGACTTTTTGAATTTTGCATATTCTACCGAAAGGCTGATGAGAACTGGCATATCAGTCGTCAATCCGGATCCGAATTTGTAAAATCCAGCTTAGAAGACATCAACGGCTGCAAAGAGATGCAAAAAAATGGCATCAGATTTGGTGGCTTGCTTTCGATATTGAATATAACCAAGAGCCTTTATTCGAGCCAATTTTTCACAATCGGTTAAAAAAAAAAAAAAAAACGAAATTCGAAAATTATGCTCCGTTTCTTCAACCTTCCATTCTCTGTGCATACACGACTTCGAATTTAGCAGCAGGATGAAGTGCCCGAATCACAGACTGAGCCACGTCTAGCTGCGTGATCGCAGCTCCACGCAATTCCACCAGTACACAATCGACAATACCATCCGGTGAGTCACCACTTTGAATTAACGAATTGAGAGCCGCCTGGATCGGTGGTAAGCTCGGATTATAAGCCGCATTCTCAATATAAGACCCTCGATAGACTCGATCGCGCGTAGTTGAAATCGCAGCGCCCGAAGGAGAGTTGGAGTAGGGGCAATAGCTATTTATCGCCGCGGCCAAGGCGGCTTCGGTCAGGTCCGTTGGGGCCTGAAAAGCTTCGAAAGTCTCCTGTACACTCAACTTTGCGTGAGGCCATCCGGCAAAACCACCTGAGATTCCCAGGTGTGACGGTCCGAATGATTCAGGCAAGAGTTGGCCAAGCGAGGTCTCCACTATCCCTTCTATAATGATCGTAAAATCGCTCTCGCCGAATATCTCGCTCATGAACTGCCTGCAATGCCCACACGGAGGCGCATTGACTGCTAACGCCCGAAATTCACGCTCGCCGTGGACAAATGCATTTCCGAACGCAGATTGTTCACCATGCACCGCATAACCAAGCGGCTGACCTGGAATCTCTATATTGCTTCCAAAATATAGGTTGCCGCTTTTGCCGAGACAGACAGCTCCGACATGATAATGACTCAGCGGAACGAACGCTCGGGATGCAGCGTTCGGCAAGAGTGCCACCATCAAATCCTCGATTGGTTTTTCTTCAATTAATGCAAGTTCGCGCGCGACAGAAGCTTCAATCATCCCTGAATATCGAGGCTGTGATGTCAGCTCTATAAGCGTGTTGAGTCCGCGTTTGCTCAATTCCGGTTTTCCGCAATGGTCATGAGATCCAGTCATTCTTAGCCTCTGTGTCAATCTGCACCGGAGCCGATTATAGTCAGTTCCCGATCAGTCTGCAGGACAACTGTTTTCAATTGATGTCGATATTCGGCGCCGTGATTCTGTGCACGACGCATATATCCTGGATAAACAAAGCAGACCATCCGGTTTCCAAGCGCCCACCCTTAAATTTTTCTTCGTCAAAACCGACCTAAACACGGAAACTTGCACGTCGGATAAGGGGTCTATGGGAGCGCGATCGGCTGAAAGTCAGTCACCGCATATAGTGGCATTCTATATATGCCCAAGGAGCGAGCAATGGAAACCATCAGCAGTACGAATGCATCAAATAGCTACACGCCGTTTCGAATCAAGGATCTCATGCTCGGGGAATTCCTCTGCCAGGCAGGAATTGTGTCCGATGCTCAACTGATCGAGCTTACTAAACTTGCTAGAGCCGTACGCTGCTCCCTAGGCTCCGCGATTGTTTTTTCCAAAATCCTATCTCCCAGTGAGCTATTTCTGGCACGCAGATTACTAAATCGCTATCTGTGCGATCTTGAGCAACCGCAGCAATACATCGACGAACTTGGAGGATTGCTTTCGCACGCCAAACAAGCCCATAAACCCGCCAGCGGTTTGCAATCACGGAGATCCGGCACGAATTATAGCGGTCTGATTCGCGTCTCGTAGAGAGTCTGTAGCGAAATGGTGAAATTCGAATCAATCGATGACACCTATCGCAACTAACCAGCCGGTGTGGACTGTGACCGCAGGCTTCCAGCCGACGTCTGCGCCAACTTTGAACCCCGCCTCGCCCTGACCGGACGCCTTCACCGAATCTAAAAACTACAGCTCGGTCGTGCCTCCCCTGGACCGTACCGAGCTCGTTCGCCGAGTCCAAAACGCAGGGGCAACGTCCAGCAATCAATTCATATTCGACCACAATACATTCAACAGCACTGAGTTCGGGCGATAATGTCGATCGACCTCGGGGGAATAAGTCATGTCGAAAGTCACAGTTGTTGCAAAACTGGTAGCCAAGGATGGATTGGAAAGCCGGGTAAAAACCGAACTTCTCAAAATGGTAGATGAGACGCTAAAAGAAGACGGCTGCTTGAACTACGATCTACATGTAGCGCTTGAGGATCCTAGAGTCTTTCTCTTTTATGAAAACTGGGAATCAAAGCCAGCACTGGACAAACACATGCAGACGGCTCACTTCCTGCATCTTTCGAGCCTGGTTGCCGAGCTATTCTCCGAGCAACCAGAAATCAAGCTCTTCGAGCATATCAGCGCACATAAAGCATCGCTCAAAGTTTAATAGCGAGATTTTCCATCCGGACTGCCGCTGTACCACTTCGCATCAGGCAATTCTACTGGACACCTGAGAGCGAGCTGTTTGAGCTCGTTCAGGGTCAACGTTATACGTTGAAACCTTAACAAATCAGACCTATTGGTCCCAGGCGTACTCCGTGACCGCTATGTCGGAGCGCACGATTCGGCCACCCTTCGGACAATCGCTAGTGAAGAAGAAATCATAATCTCTCGCTCGGGGCGCTGTTGGGCATACCTGGCGAGACTGCACCTTTCTCTCCTTCTTCTTCAACTTCCTCGGTGCCACTGGAGGGGGTGGTGCTGCAACAGGGGAGGTATTCGCCCTGGCGAGCACTTCCGGTGGAACTTCGACATGAGTGATGGCGAGGGTGGGAGAAAACTTTTGAAGCTCGATCACGGACCACACAAACAGGCAGGCGCAGGTTACAACTCCAACGAGAGTCGCGACCACAGGAACTGCCAATCTGACGAAGTCGTAACCCATCACCTGGACAGCGATCTTAAGATCATCGAGCTCACTTCGAGGGCTTCGCTCGGTCATTTTAGACTCCGGTAGTAACTTCGGTTGATAGCATCACACTACATCTTCGCTATCAGACCTTCATGTACAAACTGTCATAAATCCAGCCTCATGTCAACAGTTTTCAATCATCCGCATTCCTGATGCAGTTTGCTTCTTCGGCTATTGGAAAGCTTGCGCTGCCTAGGTTTTAAAAGCTTCGAAAAAGTTTTTCCAACCTAGCTATTGAAATCCAGGAAGGTTTAAAGATTGCTAATTCAATGAACCCATAGATGACAAGCGGATTCCGACACCAGAACCGCGGACAAGTTCGGAACTGCTGGTAGCGTATGTGGTTGTCCCCGAAGTGTTACAGGCACCGTATGCAATGGCACCAGCAACGGACCCGAGTCCGAAGCCAATGGAATTTTCACCAGTGCATTCTCATACTCGCAAAGTTTTTTGAAACCGATTCGCTCAGTTGCCGGCGACAAGTAAGTATTCAACTATTTGCGCCTTTCGCGAGAGGCGTGTTAGTGTGAATCTTGTTATTCTCTGATGGACCTTGCTGCACACAATGAAGGGACGATGCAACGATAAAGCAGCCATCCGCACGTATGCGGTCGTAATAATGGCGATTATGGGAAGTGGCGCAGGAGCGCTCTATAGCCCGGCGCAAGCAGCGAAGAACTACCAGACAGAGAAGCAAGCCTACGATTTGTGCCTGGATAGCGATCGTCTGATTGCCCAAAAGGACTTCGGTCAGGCCGAAAGTATCCTGAGGACCGCGGCGGCTCTGGATCCAACATCGTATTCCAGCCATATTCATCTGTCCCTGGCCAAATGCAATCGAGCAAAAAAGAGTTATGAGCTGGCCGTAGCAGAATGCAAGAAAGCGCTCTCGTTCGATTCAAAATCGGAGACGGCACTCTACACACTTGCGCAGCTCTACAACGATATGGATCGGCAGGAGGATTGTCTGAAATTTCTGAAGCAGTATGTGCAAATTACAAAAGATGCCGCTTCGAAGAGCGATGCGCTCAAATTCATCAAAGAGATAAGCACGTACAAAAACCTCACCGAAGCGCGTCAGAAAATTGACGCCGGCAAAGATCGTGAGGCTCTAAAACTATTGGATGAAGCAGCTAAAGCAGATCCTTCTCCATGCTCGGCGTCAGTTCATGCAGGAAAATCCTTCGTACTTCGCAGGCTGGGAGATTCAGAGAAAGCTGTTGTCGAGGGCAAGAAAGCTTTCGATCTGGACCCTACCGATAAAGCCACCGCATACAATATCGCCATTGCCTGCCAGGACATCGCCGACTTCGATGAAGCGATCGATTGGTTACACCGCTATGCCGCACTGGAGTCGGATTCAGCTGCACGAGCAAATGCGGAGACCTTTATGCACGAGCTCGAGGTAGATCGCAAACAGTTCAACAAAAAGGACAATCAAAAGCCTGATTATCTCGATCAGATGAAAGAGGAACGGGAAGTTCCTTCATGGTCTGCTACAAAGATGCCGTTGCGAATTTATGTCGCACAAGGTACAGGTGTCAAAGGGTTCAAACCGGAGTTCAAATCATATGTGACCAGATCTCTCGACACATGGTGCATCGCTTCCGGAAAGAAGCTCGATTATGTTTACACAAGTGATCCAAAAGCGGCAGACATCACCCTTGGGTGGACAAGCGACGAGTTGGTCGGGACCGATGCAAGCGATCACAGATTGAGAGCTGGGCTCACTCAACTGAGTAGCGCTAACAAAATCATCGACAAAGCGAAGGTGAAGATACGGACGGTGAATCCCTTTTCGCCAAGCGTACCTGTTAAGCCAGGTGAGTGTGCCTCGGTTTGTATGCACGAGCTTGGTCACGCACTGGGGCTCGGTCACTCTACTTACATTTACGATGTGATGTACTTCCGTTCTTCGACTAAACAAACAGGTTTGCCTACAACACGGGACAACGCCACCATCGCGAGGCTTTACTCGTCAAATCCGACGGTCAACTTTATTGCCAAGGCAGATACGAAATCAGCGCCACCAATCACTTATCTGCCACCACCAGCATTTGCTCCACCCAAGCTGTCGGTTACTAAAGTGATGGAGCCGCCCATGTTTATGCCACCACCAATAAAGACTGAGAAAAAGTTGGAGCCCCCGTTGTTTACTCCACCACCGCTGTCACCACAAAACAGGCCGCCTACGAAGCCCGCAAAGGATGTGCCATTGTTCACACCGCCGCCCTTGAAAAAAGAAAAGAAGCCTCCGAGCCCGCAATTTTTCAAGCCACCGCCGGCACGGTGATGACCAGCTCCATTGCAAGACCATCTCGCAATAAACTCGCTCGCAACAAACTCCAGACTCGATGCCCTATACCGTACCGTTGCACTTACACAACGACGATTGGATTATCTGGTCACGACTAACTGCCTTTAGTCATTCGAATGGTGTCGACCTCGTCGATGACGAATAGCCCTTCCTGTACCATCTCTTTGAGCCTAGGGACGACAGCGTCAATCACCTCAGGCCTGTCGATGACAAGCACAATCTCGGGAAGCGAACTGGCGAGATCCATGATTGACGATGTGTGAATACTTCTATGTGCACCAAATCCGGTGGCACCCTTAATCACGGTAGCTCCGGCTCCGCCTTCTTTTTTAATTCGATCTACAAGAGCAGCGCTGAGACTTCCTTTTTGCCAACGATCAGTTTCATCAATAAAGATCATCAAGCGCTTCATTTTTGCTTTTTCTTCCATAACCCACCTGAGAAGACATCATATGCTTATTGAATTTCGAGTCGTCAGATCAGCTTCGCTATGACCACTCCGAGTACGACGGCAGCAAAGCCGATGATCAGGTTGCCGCCGACATTCGCTACCGCCAACCAGACTTCGCCCTTTTGGAATAGCTGGAAGCTCTCCAGAGCAAGCGCGCTGAATGTGGTAAATCCTCCAGCAAATCCGCTCGTCAGAAAAAATCGGAATGTGGGATCGATGGATCCAGGTTTGGTCGTAGCCAGCGTCGCGACAAAACCGATAAGCAGACTTCCAGCTACGTTGACCACCAGAGTACCCCAGGGGAACGTCGTGCCGAGCAGTTGCGCGAACAGGTGATTACAGAGGAATCGCAATATGGATCCTATTGACCCACCTATCGACACTGCCACCATGTCACCTATAGGGGGCATGTTAAACAAGCCTTCGCCAGGCATTTTCGTCTCCCAAAATGATCAGTTCCATAATAAGCTGAGATATTATAGTCGTTCCTTTGAACTGATAAATGACTAGAAGATCTACAATATCGAGTTCGTATTCGGGTGCACTTGCGTTCGTGCTATCTCTGGCGATCGCATTCCTTTGTTTTCAGTCTTTAGACAACCATGATTGGCCTGAGACCAATGGCAAAATCCTCGAGACTAGAATTATTGAAAACAACGTGCACGATCACGACACCGCATTCCACGGTTCATTTTTCATTGTGAACGTAAAGTATGAATATAGTGTCAAAGATAAGTCGTATACCGGTGAACACAGCGTCAAGACTTGTGTCGATCGCAAGTTGGCGGAGGAGTTCGCCCATAAGCAGTACCTGAAAAATCAATCAATCCAGGTACTCTATAGCCCCAGCTGGCCTGGTCTCTCTGCACTACGAAGATCATCTATCTGAGTATAATCTCGCCGCTCGAGGCATGTCGAACAGATACCAAAATGTCACACTTTGCCCATAATATCCATAGACGTGGGCTTGCTGGGAGCCAGCGTTAATATGGTATTCGAAATAAAACATACAGAAAGCTCGGCGGCAAACGAGCGAAATCCTTCATTGGAATTGCCTATTTTCACCGGCAGCGGCCCGAGCGTCGCCGCCGACGATGGCGCCAAGCAGTCGGGACAGGACTCCGGCGACGGATCCGATGGTGCCGACGTAACTCAGACTGCAGATACCGGCACCGTATCTGATGAATCAGCCAAAGTCCCATCAGATAAGCCGGCTTCAACAGCGAAATCCGGTGCCGAAGAACGGCTTGGTCAGAGCAGTGCACGCTGGGGCAACGGCACAATAGATATTCCGGAAGAACTTTTCTTCGGCGCTGAATTCAATAAATTATCTCCAGCCGACACAGACACGAAGGACAACGGCGATAAGCCTGATGCCGACGCGAAGGCAGGCGGCGACAAGCCCACCGCCGCCCCCGACAAGAAAAATGGTTCAGATTGGTTGACCGACACGATTCAAAAGACAGTTTTTGGTCTGCCCAACCTTATTGTCGAGACTATGTCAGCTCCTGAGATGCTTCTTCACGCCGCGAGCGATGCATCGAATGTAGCAAAAAAGGTTGCAGACGCTAACGACATAGCCTCGAATCTCGCGAGTTTTCTGGGACTCGGTGATGACAAGGAAGCACAGCGCATCATAGCGACCGCAGAACGTGGAAAGAAACATTTTGATGCCAACGACGATCAATACGTCAAGCAGTGGAAAAAGATGGAGCCGCCACAACTAGCACCTCCTTCGGAAGGTGATAATCCGGCGAAGTATACTCACAAGAATGCGGACGGCTCGTCTTACACAGTGACAGACGGAAAAATCACCGAGCTATCCACAGCACCATCGAAGCAAAATCCGAAAGGAGTGACCTACAGTGAGATCACTTACGACAAGAACGGAGACGTCAACTCGTATCTGATCGACGGTCAGCAAAGGCACAGAAAGATGTCGGGAGCAGATACCAACGGTATCGCAAAATGGCGCAGCACCAACAAGGAAGAGAATAAATTTTCTGACTATGCAGGTGCTGGCGCCAGGGATTGGACGGGAAAACCGGTCTTTGACGCCAACGGTTTTCACAATTTGATTCTTACTGGAAAAAACAGAGGATCGCTGGACTCAACAGAGATCGATGGCAGCCTGACGACGACCAGGTCGACGTACGATGCCTACAATAGGCTTCAGCGAATCGATACAGCTTCCACTCTTCCAGATAACACGAAAGTATCCAGAGGCAGCAAATATAAAAGCGGTCAGTTCACCAGGGATGATACCAATATCAAGGTTCGCGAGAGCGACAGTCCAAAAATCTCCCAGGTGAAATTTGATGAAACAGGCAAGAAGGGTGAGGTAGTTGAGGCACCCAAGCCCAAAGAACAGCAGACCACGCCTGGCGACAAGCTAATGTCATTCGTCAGAGATGCCGTCAGTCCTTGCGGTCTAGGCTTCCTGGAAGACCTTAATGCACTTTCTCTAAGAAGAACGGGTCCAAACTCTTTTGACGTGCGAGGCCATCTCGACAATGTTTACATGCCACCACCGAATGTTTGCGTCGGCGGATTCGGCCCACTTGGTCGAGTAAGCGCGAGCCCACAAGGCAGTCGGGTCAATCTATTCGATGGTCAGCTGAGCATCGCGGACAATCAAGTAAGCCTGACGAACATGCACGGGTTTGACGGACAAGCCGCACTGACGCGGACCGGTTTTCGAGGAAAGACAAAACATATAGGCACGACGGCAACATCCACGAAGGAAATGACCTGGGATGCAAAACACGGTCTTATATATGCTGAGTCTGATCGAACCACGCTCGCGCTCGATGCGCGCAACTTTGATGCCAACAGCCTCTCAGGCAAACTGCTCACACAACCGGAGACAAAGAAAAATGTCTTAGCCGGACTAAAAACATTCAACGACAACTTGGACAAAGTTGCTCTCGTTCAAACGTCACCCGGAGTATTCGAAGGCAGCTTCGAAACAGAGCAAAAGCAGTTCGACATTGGCGGCAAAATTCCGGGGCTGAAGACAAAGCTCTATCTCAACGATAGGGTTCATGTCACCAAAAACAAGGATGGCTTGAGCTTTAAGGAAGGAGACCTCGCCGTTGGCGTACAGGTCGGCAATTCGCTTGAGAGCAGAACCTCGGTGTCAAAACTCTCAACGAGTGTAGATAAAGATGGTAAGCCCGTAATCAAGGTAGAATTCCACAACAAGAAAGAGCCATTCGAGATTCCGCTTCACGAGGCCGCGAAACATAAGGATGCTACTTCAACTCCACCGAAACCAAAAGATGCGGCTCCAACTCCACCCAAGGAAGCACAACCGAAAGTCGTTCCATCCGAGCCACCAAATACGATGCCCTTAGATGCAACGAAAAAGACAATGCCGCCAGGAGAAGTTAAGCCGGATGGTCCGAAACAGCCAGTTCCTACGAATTTGGACAAACCTGCAACCGGCGAAGCGTCGAAAGATCGCCCGCCCGGACCAACGGCAGACATGGTAATTTCAGACACGAAACCGGCTGCCGGTAAGGTAAATCCGAAGTCCGCACCGGTGACCCATAGACAAACCAACGTCGACAACAACTGCAACACTCATCGCCGCCGCGGTATCTTACGCAGGCGCTGACATGTCACTTCATCGCCGTTGTTTATCCATCGCCAACAACAGCAACACTCTTCGCCGCGGCAGCTTCCGAAGGCGCGGACACCAACTTACTTCATTGCGATTGCTTTTCCCGCGCCAGAAACGACCGAATCACAGCGCTCCCACGTGCAATTTGCATATGCCACCTTGGCGCGCTCGCGTTGTGCATGAACATAGCCCATAAGCAACTGCTTGAACGCCGACCAGAGGACCAGCGAGTCATTGCCAATGGCAGGATGTCTGTGGGTCGCATCCGAGAGGCCCTTTTTGACGTCCAGGATAAAGAGAACGGTAAGTATCGTGAGATAAGCCGATATAAGGTAAGAGAGCATCGATCCTCCTTTTGCCAGTAGACCGGTCGTCTACTAACCGATCAAAAAAATTTGCGCACGCAGCAGCGATTAGAAACAATCGGGAAGGAAGCGTCATAGACCCTCTCCCTGAATTGGGACCCGATTAGACAACCCGAGGGTTAATTCATCTATTGTCCAGCGGCTTTGGCTATGAGTCTCATTTAACGAGCCATTCACCTTCGTGACAGGAATCATATTAGACCGGTCGACTAGTTTTTGTCAATCCCCCTCTCCTCAAGTCGTCGCGTATACGTATGTCTACCCCTGCGGGCGAGAAGACGTTTTTCCATACTCAAATCATCGAGTCCGCAAAAGCTTGGGCGCCAAGGGAAACGGGGACCGCAAGTAGCTTTCGATTAAATTGCGCCTTAAAAGTTTCCTCGTTGCAGCGCAGGAGACTTGGATTTAAATTTAAGTTGTCAAGAACAGACAAATGCCCTGGATCTCAAACATCAGGGCTGGAGGTTGGCTATGTTGGATATTTTTCGCTCTATCGCTCTTGAGATTTGCCATACAATGAACAGCGCTTCGTCTGAGGCCCAGGTCGTTCGATTGAGCGATCTTAACGATGCCGACAGACACTCGGTCATTCATGAGATCGCCAGAATCGAGACACTTCTCAATCGCATGACCGAATTAGAGAGTTCACTTAAGTCCGCCTAGCGCTTGGGTGCTGGCGCATATCAGTCTGCGTTGAAAATGCAATAATGTTTGAATCGAGGTCGTTGCCTGAAAGCGGTTTGCGGATGCCGCCGTGATGGTTGCCTCGTACGGTGCCGTTCTTTGAGGAAGTTGGAATGGTCGGAACAAACATTAAAAGCAATTTGAAGCGCGCCGTCGACGCAGCGCTCGCTGAGTCGAATCCCGATAAGGCGGATCAACTATACATCGACGTGCTGCAACTCGTGAGGCTTCAAGTAGGCGACAAAGAGACAGATCTTGCCAACGCTCTTCAATCGATAGCGAAGGACCTGGAAGCAGAAGGCAGAAAACAACATGCTTTCGACTTCAAGCAAAAGACCTGTATTCTGCTCTTAGAATGGACGATGAGTCCAATGCCGGCTCTTCCGAGCGAGCCGATGTTGATGGCTCCGGCACAGACAAAACAGGCGGTACTGAATCAGCTAATGTCCGTGCATACAGTCCCGGATCTTGAAGCCGCTAAGCATCACTATGAAAACCTGCTAGGGTCCACGATCCTGGACGAATCAGACGAGGGGCTTTCACTGCGCACCGCATATGGTGACATGATTGTTTTGGCAAAGGGTACGGCGCCGGGACAATTCCCGGTTTACCAGGCTTCTCAGACTGGTCAAGGACAGACTCTGCTGCAAGCCGACGGCTGGAGTGCGGAGAGAGGCAAGTCCATCATGACGCCCTCGGGTAAAGCCCGGGTATACTCTCATCCGCAACTCGGTCAACTGGCATTGATCGAATAGCCATTTCGTGCCTGATCGAAGAGACGTACCGCGCAACTGGCTCTTGCCATCGCAGAGCGCTAACAGCAACGTTCTTCACATTTGATCTAGTCCATACAGCAAATTGGGTCGGCGTTATTTGCTGCTAATTCTACGCGTCACTAATCGTGATAAACATGCTCTAGACTTTCCGAATATATCTGGAGCCATCATGAAGAATATCGGCATCATCACATCCGGCGGCGACTGCGGCGGACTCAACGGCGTCATCAAAGGAGCTGCTTTGAGCGCTTTGAATAAGGGAATGACAGCGCACATTATTCCCAACGGCTATGCCGGACTTTACAACCTTGTCGATTTCTCTGAAATTACAAAACTAACAAAAGAACGCATCGAGAAAATCGATGTATTCCTTGCTGGCAGCGAGGCCGGTAACTCGCGCGTGAAAGTATCGAAGATTAAGGATGACAAAAAGTACGAGCGCATCAAAGACGGGCTCAAGAAGTTCAACCTGGATGCGCTCGTGATATCGGGTGGAGACGACACCGGGAGCGTGGTCAAAGATCTGGCGGACAGAGGAATTCCGTGCGTACACGCGCCAAAGACGATGGATCTGGATCTGATGCCATACAGCGTCGGGGGCGATTCCACCATCAATAGAATCCAGGAAGCCATCCGCGATTTGCGAACAACAGGTCGCACACATAATCGCATCATCGTGCTTGAAGTATTTGGACGTTACGCCGGACATACCGCATTTCGGGGCGGTGTGGCAGCTGATGCTGATGCCGTCTTGATTCCAGAGATCCCAGTAGATTTCGATGTTTTGTATAAACACATCAAGACCGCGTTTATCAAACGCATCGTAGAGAGTGATGTGAAGGCAGGATCTGCCACCATTGTGGTGGCAGAAGGATTGAGAGACGCATCAGGAAATGAACTTGTAGATATGAATTCCCAGCCCGACTCGTTCGGTCATCGCAAGCTCATGGGCGCAGGTCAATACGTTGTTAAAGAGATCGAAAAACGCGTCAAAGCCGATCCCGAGATCAAGGAATTCATGAAAAAAACGGGACAGTTCGTTGAAGGCGTCTATGAGATTCCCGAAGTTCGAGAGATTCGACCCAGCCACCTGGTGAGGTGCGGTTTTGCCTCCTCAGTAGATGCCAACTTCGGACTGGAAGCCGGAGCCGCAGCTGTCGAACTCATCAGCAAAGGCATTTTTGGTGTAACGGTCGTCTCTTTCCGCGGCGGAAAAGTGGAGTACATGGACGTCGCCGATGCCATCGTACAGCGGCATGTAGACCAGAAAGACGCAGCTGTATTCGAGGCGCTTGGAGTATCGTTCGGTCGCAACCCAGAAGCAATCGAAGTGAAAGCTGAGAAGGTGACCGGCGTCCCGGCTCGAGTTTACTGATGCTCGACGATGTTCGCGCCGACTACTGAGCTCGAAATCGTATATAAAGATAGTGACTTCATAGCGGTCAACAAACCGTCTGGAATGATAGTACATCGCGGCTGGGACAACGATCCAATAACCGTGGCTGATATCGTCAGAGACTCGATTATCGAAGCACCGGTTTTTGCCGTTCATCGACTAGATCGAGGAACGAGTGGGGTTTTACTCTTCGCGTTGAGGAGTGAGGTGGCACGTTACTTTCAAAATCAGATGGCGGATATGAAAAAACGATATCTAACTCTGGTTAGAGGTCCAATGAAGGCTGGATTTAGGCTCGATCATCCCATCCCAAACAAAAAGGACGGTCCACGCGTCGACGCGGTAACCGAGTTCAACCCTATCGCCCACCACGGTCGATGGACGCTCGTCGACGCTGTTCCTGTCACGGGACGATTGCACCAGATTCGCCGACATCTCAAACATCTCAGTCACCCGGTGGTCGGAGATGTGCGTTACGGCAAAGGCGATGTAAACCGGTTATTCCGAGATAGGTTCGACTTAAATAGATTGGCCCTTCATTGTTATCAGATTGAGCTAATTGCTCCCTGCGGTGAAGCGCTTGTTCTCAACGCCTCCTTACCAGATGATCTCGTTGTTCCATTTATCAGAATGGGTCTGTGCCCGACGACTATGGTTGATTATCAATAGAAGAATGGCTTAATTAGCGCATTTTCAGCGCCATTATCACTTTCTGAAAGAAATCTGCAACAAGCTCGGGAACATTCACTGTTCCACGTTGTCTATTAGCCCATTGGAGTTTGCCCCCAGAGCGGGGACGAAGAAGTTAAGCATGGATGCGGGGGTTCGGCCCGCCTCCTTTGACACCAGCGTGCCAACCATTCAGCATAAAGGAACAATAAAATGAAAGCTCACAAGTCATACCTCAAACGGAGTTTGATCGCTACAACCCTGATTCTTGGACAAACTTTTGCAATGCCATTACTGCCGGTGCTTGCCGCCGACGGTGATGTACTGATGGCTGGACAGGTAGTGCTCAACGACATAGCCTCAGCCGGCAGCTGGACAAGCGAAAAGCGAGCTGAGCTGATTCAAACCAACCTCGACAATGCGCTTGTTGCATCCAAAGATCTTTCACCATCCGCAGTAGCGGTGACATACGTAAAGGGCAGTCCTGTCCTGACATTGGGCGGATATCAGGTGGCCACTGTAGACAGTGCAAGCGCAAAGTTGGCTCACACCACTCCGACACTGCTTGCTAAGCGCTGGGCCGATGCGCTCAGAAATGCGCTCAGAGACCAGGCGAGCGTTGAGGCTTATGTTGCCCAGATCTCCGGATCCTATCAAGCGTCAGCTCCTTCAACAATTCCTTCAGCGCCAGTGCGAGAGACCGCAGTCAAGACACCGGCCGCCGTATCACAACCCAGCCCACAGAGTTCGATGTCGCCCGTAATCCAGGGCCGGGTAGTATATGCCCCAGCGGGGCTTGTGATACCGGCAACTCTCTCGACATCCATCTCTAGCGATGTGGCGAAGCCGGGCGACATGATTCAGGCCCAGATCAGCCAGCCGATCATCCTGGGAGACATGCAGATTCCGCAGGGTTCGACACTGATCGGGCAAGTTTCCGATTCGACGGCAGGCAAAATGCTTGGCAGATCAGGAGCACTCGAAATCAAGTTCAATCGACTGAGAACAATGGAAGGTCAGGAAATTCCACTTACGGCCCATCTTGTTGGCGGAATCTCCAAATACAAGGACAGCGGTTCTGACAGATCCGACAGCTTCCATGGAGAAACATGGAAGGGCAAAGCTCTGCAGGCCGGTGTTAGAGGTTTGATTGGCGCAGGCACTGGTGCCGCCCTGGGAACCGCAGTAGGTGCGATCGCGGGAGGCACGCGAGGTGTCGGTAGAGGTGCCTGGTCCGGTACAGCAATCGGTGCTGGAGTGGGCGTCGCCCAAAGCTTGATCCTGAGAAAGGGACAGAATGTCGTCATAGCCAGCGGAACACCGATCCAATTGCAACTTGACGCTCCGGTGCAGTTCATGGCACCAGCACCGGTAGCATACTCGGGTCAGTTCTAATCTGACAATTCGTCCGAACTGGACAACATAACGGATTTCCGGCGCTGGAAGGGAGAGGTATTTGCCTCTCTCTTCTGGCTTTTTTTATAGAAGATAAGGACCGATAGGCGAAGTTCTAGCTCACCAACGTTGTCTCTTCGTCAAGGCGCAATGCGAGTCGACGAATAAGCCATCATCGGAGTCTGTCCATAGATTTGAAAGGAATCAGATCCCCTGAGTTGCATAATTACGGCAGCAGTCTTAACCAGGTTAGCACTACGACGAACTGCCTTTTCGCTCGGAGAACGCATGAGCTGTTGAAGCAATCGAATATTCTCGATTGCAGCCGAAATGGAAAATTCGGAAGTGTAAATGTGCTTGAGTTCTCTCTTCCGCGCTTGCAAGCCTCGATGCGGAATAGACTCAAGCGGATTGACGTCATTAAATCGTCCACCTGAATTCACAATCGTCACATGGTGCCCAGGAGACAAGGACACAGTGTCATCACCGCTCTTCAAAACAATTGCGGACTTTTTTCTATCATCGAGATCGTAAACACTCACACCCGAGTCGGACACCACAACCAGAGCCAGAGAATTCGCAGCAATATCGAGAGTCATGTCAGGCAGCGCGACAGAGATATCATTCGACGGTGCAAATACCACGGCCCCGGCATCCAAGCGAAACTGATTCGCTAGAGAATCTATTGATTTGACCGCATTCGATTTTGCCCCAATCTGCATGTCGTGCGACCAAAACTCAATTTCCGACGAGAATTCGCCCCAGTTCAACGAATCGCTGGCGCCGTTCACAAATGCCCCAGTAGCGGCACCTACTCGATCAAAAGCAAAATCTCGGCCACGCTCACTATTGCCAAGGCTCAGGCTCGAATAACCGGCAAGAGCAGTCCGGCCAACAACTTTGTCGACGAGAATCGGACTAAGAGATACCGCCGACTCTTCCAAGCTTGGAGTGGAAAGTTCACTGAAAACAGATGTTGGACTGAGCGTGTTTCGGATCGCGTCTGCTGGCGAGACAACTCTGAAATTAGTGCTGACAACAGGATCGACACGCCCCGAGATCGGACTGGACGTAGGAGAAGCGAAGCCACTCGTGTCGGTCAAATTGATACTCCCGATTTTGGAAAACTCGGGAAACGGGATTACACCAGTGATACCGCCGGTAGAGCCGGATGCAAGGCTGAGATCGGAGTCTTTATCAACGCGTGCGGACGAAGCCGTCTTCATAGGACTGGAGGTTCCGGCCTGTACAACGGGTGGATCAGCGATGATTGTGACATTACCCTCCAGTTCGATTGCCCGCTTCTTCTTATTGCTAGCGTTTTGAAAAACAATTTTTCGCCCGTCGGCCATCAATGTATTGGTCGGCTCGGCCGCTCTAAGTCCGCCTTTACTGAGGTGGACGCTCCCACCGTTGGTCGGCAGCATGACGACATTCTTCCAGCGCTTCTTAGGCTTTGCAAGCTCAGCAGGTTGAGGTCCAAAGCCGATGTAAACATCACCAAGACCTGGAGTCGTCGAAGAACCTTTGATGGTCGAGTTGGCGCCCAACGCAATCTCGCCCGTCTCAAAATTGTCGTTGCGCAGATTGACGTCACCATCAATAGCAAGAATGTTAGAACTCGGAGCAACGTACAGTTTTCCTGAACTCGTCTGCACTAGAATGTCGCCTGCACCGGTTTGCAGATCATGAACATTGACCGACCCGTGAGCTTGAAGGTTGAACTTTCCACCACTCGAAGAGTCTAGGAGATCCAGAGTACCCGTGGACAGGTTTTCAATGACGACCTCACCGACACCACCTGTGTTGACAGCCAAGCTCTGGACGTCGACGCGGAAGGGTTGGTTGGAAGCTCCAATACTTCCTGAGGAGCTCACTATGTTCGCATCAGTTGCCTTAATGGTGGCGCCGCTGTTAAATGAAGAAATCGATCCGGTGACAGTCTTGAGTTCAATGTGTGTGGCGGCTATATCACCATTCGACAATGTAATGGGAGCGCTCCCGACAGTTTCGAGCACCACTGAAGTTCCGACTACATGGTCGGCAATCGTTATTCCGGACCCAGTCTGCGATTGATTGTGCAGCGAAATGGCTGCACCACTGATGGCACCATCAATCAAAACACTACTCTGCGAACTAAAACTCACATCACCTGTAGTAGTGACAGAGCCGTTGATAGTCAGTGCGCCGACTGAGCTCGCGGAAACACCATCCAGACCAGCTTGGAGTGTCCCAATGTTGATCACACCAGACTGAATGAGCAAATCGATGCCGTCACCAAAAGCATTGACAGATCCAGACATGGAACCAGATGCGACGACACTAATATCGGATGGCGATCGGAAAGTGATTGTGCCGGGAGTGTTGCCCGAAGCAGATAGACTCGAATTGACATTGACTTTCAATGCGGAACTCGACGTATTCTCAATCGATACGCCGCCACCAGCTATAGATCCATTCGCCAGCACTGACCCAACCACGCCATTAGTAACTCCGGCACCACCGATGACGAAGTCGGAGGCGCTCGCATACTTCAAGGTTATGTCACCACCCGCGGTATTCCCTTTACTCGAGGAATTGACGGTGTCCTCGATTAATAGAGAGCCGCTTCCCAAGGTTCCGGCGGCAAATAACAACGAGGCACCGCCACCCGAATTTCCTATCGGTCCAGCAGCGACAGCACCGATCTTTACTGTCAGATCCCCACCGCTAGAAACCTTTATGGTGCCGCCTTTCCCATTGCTCGAGCCGGAAGAACCGCCGGTGGCGCTCATCGTAAGCGAGGTGCCATCAAGGGTGAGCTTCTGCGTATCTCGAACATCAACAACGATTGCTCCACCATCGCCATGACCGCTGGCATTGGCATTGAACTGAACACCACCGCCATTAAAAGCAAGTTGTTTTCCGGTTACACTAATCCCGCCCCCATCGCCCTGGGCACCAGATCCATTGAAGGAATAAAGCCCGCCGGCGAGACTAATTTTTCCGATTGCAGCAGACAGGCTGAATCGTCCACCATCACCATTGCTCGACTGTGCTGAGACCAAGGTCGAATTATCGATCTGAATTCCGCCGGTGCCGGCATTTTCGATTGACAAAAATCCGCCCGCTCCTGTGTTGCCCGCGTTGGCAGAGAGCGCTCCGGAGACACCATTGCCTGTCGGCGTTCCTATAATGAATGCACTGGAGCTATTGGTTTTTACTCTGAACGTGCCGCCGTCGCCGTTTCCAATTCCATTGACATTGAGTTCGCCTGTCAGTAGTACATTGCCCGGACCGGCGGTGCCGGCCGTCAGGTCCAGCTGCGCCCCCGTGCCGTTGCCCCGAGGTCCCAGATCGAGGTTGGCGCTGTTGATAGAAATGTTGCGTCCGACCGACGCAACGAAAGCTCCTCCGTCGCCACCACTATTGCCACCGTGAGCAGTGACACTCAAGTTACCAGTTCCGCTTCCCACGGTTAAATCAGATCCAGATCCAGTAAGTAGAACATTGACTGCTCCACCGGCGCCGGAGCCCGAGCCATTTGCAATTACATCAAGCGCACCACCTCCCACAGTCAGCGCTCTCGTGACCAGTGAGAAGCTGCCACCATCAAAAGCACCACTCCCCGACGCGCTAACGTCTATGGTGGGTGCAGTCAAATTGAGCACGCCGTTGGCTACTGTTATGGTAAAAGCGCCGCCATGTCCGCCTCCAGGAGCGGTCGGTCCAACACTGACGTTGCCCAGACTGGCAGAAAAATTTGCTGCTGTTGACCGCAAATTGAAATCGCCACCATTACCCAAAGGGTCACTGACTTTTATTAGACCTTGATTTTGAAACTGTCCGCCGGAAAGTAAGACTTCCAGAGCACCGGTCGACGCGAGGGTGACGTTGGCAGAATTAGTGAATGTCGAAGAGTTGAAGCGTACGGATTGACCGCTCAGGTTAAGAGTAGACGACCCGCCACCAGTGTTATTGATGTTAATCGCCTGCCCGACACTCTCAATCGAGGTCTGACCCAGGGTGCTTGCAATCACCGACGGACTCGCACCGGCAGCCAGATTGATCGTGAGACCGGAGGTACTGTTAATACCAATGGTTTCACCAATGACTCGCGCTCCGGAGTTCAAAGTAATTTGCGGAGTCTTGATGGTTAACGAGGAAACAGGGGCTGCAATCTCCCCGGAGACAGTCAGATTGTTAGTGTTGAATGTAGTGTCAGAAGAAAAACTGAGTTGGCCTTTAATGTTGGTTGTAGTCGCGTTGAACGTGGGTGTATGTACAGAAGCGCTGACATTGGAGGGAACAACCAGGTTGGAAAAACCGTTCGTAGGCAAATTCTCGGTCGATATTCCGAACGCGCCGCCATATGCTGCTCCTGACCCGGAGAGTTGCACTCCCTGAGAGCCGGTTACTGCTTTATTAACCAAAGCGATCCATTCAGCAGGAGTAACCATGGTTCCATTTGTAATTACTCTGTTGTTGCCATTCTCAGTGAGCGTCAGATTGCCTGTAGCGGAGCCAGTTATGACACCCGGACCGGTTATATCGCTCAAGGCAGTATTGTTGATCGCGACCTGCTCGCCTCTCATACTTCCGCCTAGTGTCAACTGACCAGGTCTGAGTTGTGCAGCGATTGTCGGCGTAGTAGATTCGAGATCCGAATTAATACTGTATTTGGTGTTAGTCACAGTCCCACTGGCGGTCGTTATCTTGATGGCGCCGCCGCCGCGCTGGGAATGCGTGAAGACACTGTACGCCGCATAAGGAGATTTATCGATATCCGGCTTGGTGTAATAACTACCAATCGTCTTCGTGATGGTGATGTCACGTCCCTTCAGGGTAATGTCGCCTGCCAAACCGGGCGCGCCGCCAATCTTGGGACTTGTATCATTCCACCATCCGCGAGGAGCAAAGGTTCCCTGGTCGCCATTTTCACCGTACTCTCCAACGTCACCGCCATAGCCGCTTCCGCAACAGCCGATGTCATAAGCAGTATTGGTGCCGCCCATGCCGGCATAGGGAAAGCGTGGATTATTTGGATTACTGGGATTGAGTCCATTGTCGAGATAAGCCGGACCATCATATGGTGGGGGTGCGAAGAAGACTCCGCCGGAGTTGGGACCGCCGCCATTACCAAGACTGCCGCCACCGCCAGCGGTATCGGTAGAGGAGATGCCGACTCCACCGCCACCACCGCCACCCGGAGCAAGTACCGGACCATCAATAATCACGTCGGATAGCGCCGTTATCAGAACCGCGCCACCATCACCGCCCTTGCCGCCAGTCGTCCAATTGGAACCGCCACCACCACCACCGGAAGTGTTGACATCGCCATTGATCTTCACGCTGCCGCCCTGAGCAACTACGCCTACAGCGCCACCATTGCCGCCATTGCTGCTGTAGTCCCATCCTTGCAATCGAAATCCTTTCGGACCACCACCGCCCCCCATGGCTCTGATGGAGTCGGTCGTGATCGATCCACCGGACAATAAGTCGATGTCCCCTGCATTGGCACCGCTATAGTTGCGCACTCCACTTTCGATGTCACCGGTGACGATCGAACCTGAACCGACAGAACTCGCAGCGTTGACCGTGCCAGAGAGTAACGCACCGGTTGCATTAAATGTCAAACCCGATCCTAACAACGGATTGACAGTGCGAATCGAAATGAGACTGTCATTATTGTGATTACCTTTGCTGGTTACATCGCCAAGCGTGATGTTGCCTGGACTGAAAATCTTTACCACCCCGCCACTTTTTCCGTCGGCTATGATTGGACCAAAGATGCTCACCGAGCCATTGAAAGCCCCGATGATGACATCACCGCCATTAGCATTGTCAGAACTGGCATCGATACTAGAAATTCCAGAAATAGAACCACCGAGTGCGCTCGGACCTGATACGGTGGTGGTACCATTTGTAGTGACGTTATTTACTCCTGCAAGGAGGATGACGTCTCCACCGTTCTCGTCTTCCGACGATGTGTCGATCACGGTACCGTCAACGTGTCCAACTATACTTCCTGCGGCGACTGCGGTGACTGGACCACTGGAAGCCACGATGGATTTTGGCAAAACTATATTGCCGGTGCTATTGGTAAAAATCGGGTCATCAATGACATTGATGTTGTTGACAGAGAGATCACCCTTGTTGACGTGAACAGCCGACGAGAATGCTACGACGTCGACCAGCCCGGTGATAGATTCTACGGCAGCTGTAGCGATAGAATACGGTGTGTGAAACGTCACCTTTGGTGCATCCAATATGCCACCAACGACATTTACCGGTCCTGATGCCGCGATCAACATCTCACCACCAGAGGAAATCTTTCCCCCCGAATTTTCGACATTGAGCTCGCCGGTCAAAGTATTTGAAACCAACTGAAGCGCTGAGCCTACAGATTGGATCAATCCGGAATTAGTGACATTGCCTGAATTGACGGTAAGCGATACTGACGAAATCAAAGAGCCCCGATTTTTTACTTCGGTTGCATTTACGATGAGATTTCCGACACTAAATATAGTGCCAGCGTTGAAAAGTTTTTGAGAAGCGCTTATGGAAAGCTGGGTGCCTTCCGCTGTCGGAAGTTGGGCGGACGATGACAAATTGCCGGGTGAATGATCAGAGGTCGTCATCGCAATCAATGCGCCGGAATGATTAATGACGTCTTCAGCCACGATGACGCCGTCGCGTTTAGATTGACCGACAATTCCAAGAATCTGTCCGTAATTGATCAGGTCGCCCGATATGCGTAAGGCTCCTCGCGCGATGTCGTCGAAGGCTTGTACATGCTCAGGAATTACAAGTTCTGTCAGATTTCTGAAGGCGCTGCCTTGCGTCAGGAAATCGAGAGACAGCTGTCCGCCATGCGCCGCGCCATTGTCGTCGAGGAGCAAAGTCTGCCCGACTGACTTCAGCGCCTGTAGTACGGCGACATACTCAGCCGCAGTTACATACGCTCCCGCCTCATACGACTTAGTCGCCCCTCCAATCTGAAGGGTGACCGTCGATTGGTTCTTGAACAGCTTGGATGAAAGAGCGATGCTCTTCTCGACAGAACCCAGATCGAGGTCAAGTTGACGAGCCAACCGCCGACTTTCCGGAGATACATCCTGCGCGTAGTCGGCACCACCCGTGCAACCACATGAAGAATCTGTTGCGAGGCCCGATAGCGACGAGAGAAAATCGTCAGAATTCGAGGTGTTGCGCCGCACCGAGCTACGGAAGTGCCCTCCCAACTGACTGTTCGATTTTTGCTCTCTTGCTGACATGCGAGCGTCTCCGATGGACGCGGCGGTAAGTTGCAAATGTTCTGTCACCGCGGTCAGCTTATCCGACTTCCGCTTGATGGAAGCGTTGATGCGAGAAGAAGAAGAAGAAGTAGTAGAAGAAGTAGTAGTAGACTGATCAATCAGACGCTCAACCCGCGGGCCGCGGTCGGAGATGTAGTTGATCCTGAATTCATTTCGCACACTCCGATTGGAGGCACGAGGCAACTCCGACCGGCGCAGATTAACGCGAAGGCCGTCAGGCGGAGCGCCTCCATTGCGTTGAAGCCCATTCGCCCGAGGTTGATCCGAACGCGCGCATACAGACTCGTTAGAGACGAGCGGAAACAACAATAGAGATAGCGCCGTAAGTCCTCTAAATCGTCTCCGAAACGACATGCAAATTTAACTCCTGGGTCTCCTGGTCAAAGGCTCAACGGAAATATGATCAATTGCAATGTATACCGGTGATAGTAATTGCAACCGCCATTTGGTTGGATGACTGTATTGACAGGTTGAAGAAATCATCAGACTGATAAGTCTAAACAACGCAAGCGTACAGCCAATTACACGTTCTTGTCTACAGTTACAAAGGGTACTCATCGCTTGGCAACACCGGTGTTTCGGCGACTCACGAAGCCGATGAAAATGTTTCAAACAACAGTCATTTTTCGTAAATGCTCAGTGGTGGACGTGACCGGCGGCTCGCCGGTCAAAGATTGAGATTAGTTGGTAACCTCTAAGTCAGT
>JAIERK010000074.1 GCA_019746975.1 Candidatus Obscuribacterales bacterium | reverse complement strand
GAACTGGTTCTCCCTGGAGTTCGAAGGAAGGGTTCCGCTTGTCTAACCTAATGACACAAAATTATTGACAGATCCAGACAAATTTGTTGGCACTGTAACTTTCGTTTGCTCTCGTGCAACAACAACTTGCATTTTCAAAACGACCTGCTAACATGTGCAATGTTCCGTTTTTTCCCGGGGCGGTTTTGGCCCCACGAGAAATACATGAAGACTGACATAATCACAGCCCAATATTGGTGGACCTGGCACAGCATGGCAGACAGGCCCCGTTGGCGCTGGTGAGACAGTCAATTCTCCCTAAGTGTTATTAACCGCAGGCTTGTCAGACTAACGCCCTGCGGTTTTTTGTATCTTATCCCGACCACCCGAGTCAGGCGGCTATTGCGCGAACTCGCGTGCCATCACATGCAGTATCACAGCAAACAGGAACAAGAATATGAATTCTCGTACTCACAAGAGATGTTTCTCAGACGAAAACACCAAGCTTGGGCTTTTCAGCACGCTATCACCGAACAAACTACTTCACAGTGCCATGAAGCTCGAACATTTGATCGCGGACGATCTCCTCTCTATCGGTTTTGGAAAAGAATCGATATTCTTCCAAAAACGAGAACGATCGCTTGCCGCGCCGGCTTACACGATCCTCGCTCTAGAGAGCCTCGCCACCGTGGTAATTGGACGGACTGCGCGCAGCGATCGTCATCTTAATGCCGAAGTTATTCATTCCGACGGATGCTCGCTGCAATTAAAAATCGACTGCCCGTTCGACTTTATCGACAGAATAAACAAAGAGTATTCGCAGGTTATCGACTACAGTGCCGTGCCTCTCGAAATCGGATTCGCAGCGGGATTAATCGGTTACTTGGGCTTCGGTATAACAAGTTCGATTGAAAACATAAGGCGGAACTCAGTCGACCCATTATCAATTCCAGATGCCGTCCTCACAATTCCAGAATCGATTATATACATCGATCACACGCATAACCTGGTCAATGTGATATCGCACTCCGCGGACCAACTGAACAACTTACAAAGTCAACTTCAACAACTGAATATCACTCCCAAGACGACTTCGTTTTATTCACCGCAGTTGTTATCCGCCAGGGAGATTTTTGAGTCTGCGCAACTCACTTGTGCGATGCCGAAACAACAATTCCTTAAGCGAGCCGAAGAGGCCAGAGCTTTCATCAAAGAGGGACAGTGCTTTCAGATCGTGCTATCGCAGCGGTTTTACGCTGCTACTAACCGGAGCGCGAAAGAGCTGTTCTCATCGCTCCTAAAAACGGCACCTTCAAGCTACAACTATTTGATTAATTTGCCCGATTTCCAATATCTGGGCGCCTCTCCAGAGACAATGATCAGCGCGAAATCAGAGCGAGTGAGGCTGTGCGCATTGGCAGGAACCCGCGCCCGAGGCATCTCCATCGAGCAAGACGCTCGTCACGAAGAGGAACTCAAAAACAACGAGAAAGAGTTAGCGGAGCACCTGATGCTGGTCGACCTGGGTCGTAATGATCTCGGTAAGGTGTGCAGACCAGGCACCATCGAAGTCGGACCAATTGCGCAGGTACTCAAGTATCCCAACGTCATGCATCTCGGCACCGAAATTTTCGGGCGCCTGGAGTCACACGAGACACATCTCTCGGCGCTCAAAGCTTGTTTTCCAAGAGGCACGGTGTCTGGAGCACCGAAGGTGCGCGCCCTGGAATTGCTCTCAGATTTGGAGCAAGAACAAAGAGGAATCTATTCAGGTTCCGTCGGATTCTTCGATTGTCGAGGTAACATGGACACGGCAATCGCAATCAGGTCCGCTCTTATAAAGGACGGAATCGCACATGTCAACGCAGGCGCGGGAATCGTCTTCGACTCCAGCCCTGAGCATGAGTATCTGGAAACAATACATAAAGCCAGCTCAATAGCCGGCATTCTCAAACTTTTTGACGAGGTGAAGGCATCATGACTATTCTCGTAATAGACAATTATGATTCGTTTTCCTTCAATCTTGTCCAGGCACTGCGGGTAGTGTCAGACCAGCCTGTCATAGTCCGACGCAATGACAAGATCACTCTGCCGGAGATTCGAGAGTTGTCACCTGTGGGGATAGTCATTTCGCCCGGGCCGGGTCATCCAGCAAACAAACGAGACTTCGGTATAAATTCAGAAGTGATCGCAAACCAAATGCAGCTTGCCTGTCCGATTCTAGGAATTTGTCTCGGACATCAGGGCATCGTTCAAACTTTCGGAGGTTCGATAATCCAGGCAGCAGTTATTAAACACGGAAAAACCAGTTTAATCGAAGTTACAGGAACATCCACACTTTTCGAGGGCTGCGAACGGTCATTTGCGGCAATGCGCTATCACTCTCTGGCAGCAGCCGAAGAAAATCTTCCAGAGTGCCTGACGGTCATTGGTCGCGACGCATCGGACAACTCAATCATGGCAATCGAGCATAAATCAAGCCCGATTTTCGGATTGCAATTTCATCCAGAGTCGATAGGCACGCCTTGTGGCATGACCATTCTCCGCAATTTTGTTTCGATTAGCCGAGACTTCACGAAGAAATCATCAACAGTCATCACATCTAACAATTCGCTCAACAGGATCTTGAACGCGAAAACCTCTAAGGTCCGCATGTCTATACACGCCCAATTTTAGGGCGACTCGATTCATCGACCTCGTCACCCCGATTCAGTTCGCTTCTTCACTCACGCTGTTGCGTCAGCAGCAACCAGTTCAAGACAGACAGACAGACAGACAGACAGACAGACAGCGATTAGCTAAGTGCTCCTACCGAGAGATTCAATCATGTACACCGTAAAACTCAGCCAGGCTTTCGACAACTATTTGGAGCAGCTCCTCTCGCTCCCTCTCACCAACATGACGCTTCCTACTTTTCAGAGCGCCTTGATGTCGATCAAAGGCAGGATAGATGTCACAGATCTGGAAGTGGTAAAAACACTCGGGAGAGACGCAATCGATGTCTGTGGAACCGGAGGAAGTGGGGTCTCAAAGTTCAATACATCAACGACTGTCGCATTCATTCTTGCTGGGCTCGGTGTCAAGGTAACAAAGTTCGGCAATCGTTCCGCAACCAGTCGAAGCGGAAGCGTCGATTTTCTCGAGTCCCTCGGATTTTCGAACAACGTCAAAGGCACAGGCTACGAGCGTGTCTTTCAGGCAACAGATCTCGTCTTTTTGAACGCACAGTCTTTCTTTCCGCAACTGGCTCAAATTAGAGAGAAGAGACACGCACTCGGTCATGCCTCCATCTTCAATTATTTGGGACCTCTGCTCAATCCAGCACAACCAGCTTATCGACTCATGGGAGTCAGTGATGCGCACATGCAAACGATCATAGACAGACATCTTCAAAATGATAAAGCGACGATTCGTGCCCTGACGGTTCGCGCCGACATCATTGATGAACTCCTCCCCTATACACAAAACTCAATTTCGCTGGTCGATCGAGGAGATCTCCTCGGGTATGAATCAGAGAGTCGACGCGAGACGCCCGCTTCTCACCAGTTCCACCCTGGCAAGCCCGAGATAAATGTTTCATCCATGTTGGTCGATTCACGTCACAGCATTATTGAGTCCACGAAGTTTCACTCGGAAGATAGGAACCTAAATTTCGGGACTTTCTCACGTACCACAGAAAACCTCATGGATCGAGTTTTACCACGCACGGCCGATTCTCGACTCAGAAGAGAAGACTTGACCAATAAGCAAATTTTCCATGCCATCATGAATGGTGACGACGTCATGTCCTCGTATTACGAAACCGTGGTGCTCAATGCAGCTGCCGGATTGTTTGTAATGGGACTGATCTCGAACATAGAAGAGGGTAAGAGAGTCATCAAAAAATGTCTCGCCAGTGGATCAGCCTCGCGAAAGTTCGAAGAAGTTCGGAGGTTTTACCAATGACTATCTTGGACAAAATAGTTGAGCGAAAACTCAAGCAATACTCTCCAGAGATAGACACCGCCGAGAGTGCACGCCCGTTACCGATTAGAGGCAACGCATTCCTCTCCGCCCTTCTCGGCGCAACGACCAAAATTATTGGTGAGGTTAAGCCAAAGTCGCCATCGGCAGGATCGCTTCTAGACGCTGGACGACTCGATATCATCTTGTCGGCATATCGCAAGCACTGTGTCGCTGTATCCGTCCTGACCGACGATCTTGATTTCGGCGGCAGCTTCGAATTACTTAAATATGTAAAAAAGACGACCGCCCTTCCGGTCTTATGTAAAGACTTCATCGTCAGCAAGAGACAGATATCGCTAGCGCGAGATGCAGGCGCCGACGCGGTTTTACTCATAGTAAAAATCTTGGACCAGAGCCAGCTCCAGTCGCTCGTGCAAGAAGCGTACAAAGCAGGTCTTGCTCCGGTCGTTGAAATTGGGACGATAGCGGAAGCAGAAAGTATACGAGACCTACCAATCGAAATTGTACTTATCAATAATCGAAATCTGACCACGATGGAGATCGACCTGAATACCACAGCGCGACTGGCGACGTATGTGAAGGGCAATCAGTCACTGATCTCCGCGAGCGGCATCAATACTGGCGAGTGCATCAACGGCATTCTCCCGTACGCGAACACATTTCTAATCGGCAGTTCGTTGATGAAGTGCGACGACCCTTCCATTTTCCTTACCCAGATAAAAACTCAACTGGTTGGTAGCAATAGATGAATAACAAAATCAAAGTCAAAATCTGCGGACTCACCAACATCGATGACGCCGAAATGGCAGTCGCCGCCGGAGCGGACTTTGTGGGATTGGTGTTTGCCGAGTCATCTGAGAGAAAGATCGACTTCAACGAGGCCAAAAGAATTGTCAACACCATCGGAAATACTTCATCCAAAGTAGGAGTTTTCCAGAACCAGGATATCGATTACGTAAATTCAATTGCTATCGAGCTAAATCTAGATTTCATCCAACTGCATGGCGTTGAATCAGCTGTCTACATCAGCAACTGCATACGACCGACAATCAAAGTCTTTCAATACACGACCAGTTATTACCCTTTTTCAAATCACATCCATGGTATCGATAGAGATGACTTACTCTCCTATCGGGAGGCGAAATTCTATCTGCTTGATCTCGAAAAACGGAGCAACGCTTCTTCCGAAGTAATCGATCAAGTAGACTGCCTGACCAGGATTTCAAAACACATTCAGCCCATAAGAGATCAGATTCCACCGCTATTTCTTGCCGGCAGGTTGACATCGGACAATGCGACGACAGCTTGCAGCATAATCAAGCCCTACGCAGTCGATGTTGCATCTGGTGTCGAATGCTCGCCCGGGAAAAAGTCGATGCACATGACCAACAGCTTTTGCGAACTCTTCAAGAGTACATCGGTGTCATGGCGAGGGTTCTAATCTGTAGAAACAAATCAAAAACATTAGCACCGAGGAAGATACTATGAAACTGGCAACGAAATTTGGACACTATGGCGGAACCTATGTTCCGGAGACGCTCATGCCTGCCCTGGAAGAGCTAGAAGACCGTTTTCTGTCATTCAGCAAAGACTCGACCTGCATGGAGGAGTTGAGTCGTTGTTTAAAACACTTTGCGGGAAGACCAACTCCAATTTATTTCGCGAACAACCTATCCCAACAGTATGGAGCCGAGATTTACCTGAAGAGAGAAGACCTTCTCCATGGCGGCGCACACAAAACCAACAATGCTCTTGGTCAGGCGCTCCTCGCCAAGTTTATGGGAAAACAAAGACTAATTGCCGAGACCGGTGCAGGTCAGCATGGTGTGGCCTGCGCAATGGCAGGCGCTATGCTGGGAATGCCTGTCGAAGTTTATATGGGGCAACTGGATTGCCGTCGGCAAATTCAGAATGTCGAAAGGATGCGGCTTCTGGGCGCCACCGTCCATAGTGTCGATATCGGAGGGCGAACGCTGAAAGATGCTATCAATGCAGCCCTCAGAGACTGGGTATCCAACCTGGACTACACACACTATGTCCTTGGAACGGCGGCTGGTCCGCACCCATTCCCGACAATCGTGAAATTCTTCCAGAGCATCATCGGAAAGGAAGCCAAAGAGCAGTTTCAACAAATGACCGGCGAAAGACCAGACGCTATCGTCGCGTGCGTCGGAGGCGGATCCAACGCCATAGGTATCTTCTCGGCATTCATCGAGATGCCGGATGTAACTCTCATTGGTGTAGAACCCGCAGGCGAGGGTCTCGGTTCTAACAAGCACGGAGCAGTCATATTGGGAGGCAGCGACGGTTGTTTGCACGGCATGATTAGCAAGCTGCTGCAGACTCGGGATGGACAGGTACAAGACACACACAGTATCGCGGCTGGACTCGACTATCCCTCGGTCGGTCCCGAGCACGCGCACCTGAGCACCACCGGCAGAGCCATCTACACTGCTGTTACCGACGATGAAGCAATTGAAGCCTACCGAGATCTCTCCAGATTGGAGGGCATTATTCCGGCGTTGGAAAGCTCTCATGCGATAGCCCAAGCGAAAAAACTAGCCTCTGGTGAGTTCCAGAGCAAACGCATTTTAGTCAACGTGTCCGGTCGCGGAGACAAAGACATGGAGCGGGTTATTGAATACATTACGCAAAGAGAAGGATTTTAGTGATGCGGAATAGAATTGACGAGACGTTCAACCGACTTGGCCGAGAGCAGAGGAAAGCGTTTATACCATTTACTGTTTTGGGTTATCCCTATCCTGAGAGGAGCCTCGAGGCAATCGAGACCATGATTCAGCAAGGGGCAACGGCGCTTGAACTTGGTCTGGCATTCTCCGATCCAATGGCAGACGGTCCGCTAATTGAGAATGCAGACAAAAAGGTGGTGGAAAACGGTTTCAGCACAAAAAAGGCACTGCAGCTGGTTGCAACGGTACGCCAAAAGCACGCCAACATCCCAATCTCGATAATGACATACTTCAACCTAATCTACAAAAGGGGTGCCCAAGCCTTTATGCGCGACCTGAAGGAAGCTGGTGTCGACGGGATTACTATTGTCGACCTGCCGCCGGAAGAGGGAGCGGAGACCTTCCGAACCGCCCACGATTTCGGAATTGCACCAATCATGCTAATTTCGCCTTTGACATCAAAAGAGCGATTGCCCAAGCTTCTGCAATATGCCGACGGCTATCTATATTTAGTCTCCAGAGCCGGCATCACCGGTCTCTTAGACAATTTCGACCGAAGCCTGGACGAGCTTGTCCGCCTGCTGAAAACTCAAAGCGACCTACCGATAATGATCGGATTCGGAATTTCAAAACCGGAACAAGCAAATCGAATGCTTGATCTGGGTGCCGATGGCGTCATCGTCGGATCAAAAATTATCGACCTCCAATCGCCGAGCTCCAACCCTAAATTACTGTCAAACTTCGTCAATGAAATGTCTAACTCAATCTGTCGGTTTATCCCAGAAAAACAGACTTCACGATAACGGCTGGGTCATGCTAAGAGGGAATTGAATCCCGAAACAGAGTACTGGCTTGAATCAAAGAAAGATGCGGAAATTTTTTGAATTTTCCTCCTAATTTCCTTAGGCCGCCTGTTAACGATTTCAAGATCCACCTCTTTAATTGTTTAGGCCAAACAATACATGAATCACCTGAATCGAGACCCCAGGTCCGTCACTACCCGACAGAGTCGGGAGCTCGCCGGTCCGCAGTTGGTTACTCTGGGCTTCCTGCTCTGGGACCACGTTACGCTGGACAGCGACTTAACCCTACAGCTATTCATCAAATTGTTGGAGAAGCTCGGCGACTTCCACAATCACGGCTATGCCGTCGGCAACCTACACCCAGAGGGCGTAGTGCTGCTCATGGAAGGCGACAAAGTGAAATCGGCACATATAAAGAAGCCGGGAAAGACCACACTTAATGCCCATACAGAAGAGATCAATCTTTCTTTCGGCAAGACTCATTATGTCAGTCCAGAGGGGTTGAAGGGCTCTCCGCCAACGCTCAGGTCGGATATCTATTCAGTCGGAACGATGATGCAGACCGCATTGACCGGTGTCCCGGTGAAAGAGGACATGACGGTCATCGACACGCTTAAGTTCAAGACCACCAATCGAATGCCTCTAACTTCCCAGGAGCAGCGCGTCGTTTCTCTCAAGGAAGTAGCGAGTTACTGTCTGGTAGAAGACGAGAAGCTGAGGTATCTCAGCGCTTCAGAGCTCAAAGCCGAGCTCGCCCGAATTCAACGGGGCGAAAGACCCCTCGGACCATCGGCACTTACTACTCGCAGACCGATTCCCGTGAGCAAAGTTCTTCAGCCGTTATTCTTGGCAGTATGGTTGGTCATCACTCTGGCCTCATTCAATGCCGGAATCGGACAACCGGCTCCTGTGCTCGAAGGGCTCTGGAACAAGCCGCCAGACCAATACGAGATGGGTGATCACTTTTCAATTACGCTGCGCTCAAAGAAGAACTGCTTCGCATATCTCTTTTACATAGACGAATCAGATGAGACATTAAGCCTCTACCCGGCTCGTTCTCAGCACAACAATGTTATAGGAGCCAACAAAACATTGCCGGTCGAAGGGGTGGCTGATCACAACATGCAGGTCGACGGAACAAAAGGAAAGCTAGTTCTCGTGAGCATCGACGTCGATGGCAAAGGGTCCGAGATCAAACGACGATTCTTGCAGGACAACGACTGGGCGATAGGCAGAGCTCCGAAGAACCACTGCCTGACCATATCCGGCACAGATCTTCTAGCCAGACTCGAACAGCTGCGCAAAGAAAACCCTAACAGCGTCTATTACTCAGTGGACGATGCGCCTAGAGCATTCGAAAAGGACGATCCGAAAGCACCAAAGATCTCACGTTTCGCCGTCTCCATTAGGCTCAACGATACAACCTACTCGATAGGCAACGGATTCGGATTCTAACTGAGCACTCTTAGTTGGAAGCTGCGCCTATTTTGACAAGAGCCTGAAGAACGCGGCGTTTCAGATTATAGAAAGCCTTCAATCGCTCGAAATCGTCGACTGCACCCTGGACACGCATGGACAGTCGGTTCTGCTCTCCACGCAATGCTCTCGATGTCGGCGCAGAATCAGCATTTTCACAGTGAGCCCAGAACTGCATGGTGGGCTCGTCCATCAAGAATTGCCTGACCGCTGCATCCTGAAACAACTGCTTGATGCGCTGCTCATCGCTTCCCTTAATTATGAAAGCCTTGTCGAATTCAGGATGTCCTACAACGATGTCTTGCATTCCCAACAGCTTGCCGAAGCCGTCAGTCCACTTCTCCGGATGAATAGCAAACTTGAAATCGCCAACGCCGGTATAAGAGGTCTCGACCGTTGTGCAGTGATGTCCGCCCTGTTTTGCCGGGTGCATCGTATAGATAAGCGATGTCGAATTGTCCGTCAACGGAACAACCATGCTCATCTCCGTGTGGCTCGAATCGGGATTGGGGTCGTCAACCGTAGCCTCGAATTCGTCGGCGAATTCGAGCCAGACATATTTCCAACCATACATTCTGCTGTGCATCTTCGTTGTCACAGTTCCACACTCCTATGCAGCTGGGGCGCAAGGCAATAGTTATATCAAAAAAGGCGCCATTTCCGGCATTTTCTTATCTAGTCTAACTTTATGATTAACTTCCTGACTGAGGATAAATTGGCGATAAACTTAGTAACTGCGCATCAGAGCTAAAGAATGGCGACCGCAACGGTGAACGACACTGTAAAGAAAGACAATCGCACAGAGCTCATTAAGGGCAATATCTGGCGAGCGATTTGGGTCATGTCATGGCCGCTCTTAATCACGACGATAGCCAGCAGCTTGGTTGGGATGACGGACTTGTATGTCGCCGGGCACCTGGGCTCTGCATCCCAGGCGGCGGTTGGGCTGTCAGAGCAAATAATATTTCTTTTCGTACTGTTCATAATGGCGACCGGCACCGGCACTACAGCGATCGTCTCGCGCCACTGGGGCTCAGGAAATAGAAAACGAGCAACCAGATTCGCCGGTCAGTCACTGCTCCTGTCCCTGACTCTCGGTGTTTTTCTCACGATCCTTGCGCTCTTAACTGCACGATTCGTATTGGATATTTTCTCTAACTCAGCCGACGTCAATCAGCTAGGGAGCATCTATCTGAGCCTGTTCGGCTTCGGCATGATTCCGTGGAGCATCATCTATGTCGCAAATGCCGCATTCAATGCAATCGGAGACGCAAAGACGACGCTTCTGATAGTACTAGTGATGACATCAATTCACATAACCGGAGACTATCTTACCGTCGATTACAACTGGCCGGTAGCGGGTCTCGGTATAAAAGGAATTGCCTACTCCGCCATTTGTGGAGGCACCGTCGCCAGTATCGTTGCCATCTGGCGCCTTTACAATTCTCCCTTGCGCGACTGCCTTTTTCAGATTTTTCCGGCGTCGTGGGCGATGCTTAAGCGGGTAATCAACATCGGTATTCCATTTGCGATGCAACGAATGGCATGGTCGGTGTCTGTGTTCGGTCTGTTTTTCATCCTGGCCTCATGCAAGAATCCGACTGAGGGGCAGGCCGCCTGGGCTGTCGGCATGCGCGTCGAAGGACTGACCTATATGCCGATCATGGCGCTCTCCATGGCGGTTGGTTCGATAGTTGGGCAAAATCTTGGAGCTCGAGAACTGGACAGAGCGATAGGCGCAGGCTGGAGAGTGACCGCAGTCGGCGTCGCGCTTTTGACATTGCTCGGATCGATTCTATACTTCTTTGCCGAGCCAATCGCTCAGCACATGAGCCACGATCCGATCACAATCGAATACGTGGTGAGCTATCTTAAGATCAACGCCCTCGCACAGCCATTTCTAGCCATGGCGATGATCTTATCGGGAGCATTACAGGGTGCAGGCGACACGCGCACACCAATGTGGATAACCTTTATATGCAACTGGATCATCCGACTGCCGGTCGCGTACGTACTTGCCCTGGTACTAAATATGGGGACACCGGGCGCCTGGTGGTCGATGACAGCCTCCGTAACTGTGATGGGCATTCTTACGGCATGGCGATTCAAGAGCCTGGCCTGGACGAAGTATCACGTCTGAGTGACATCAGCGGTTAGGCAATTTTTGTTGAAACTGTGCGATCTCATCGGCTCGCTGACGCGATATCCTTCGAAGTTTTAGCGCGGTATTATTGATGAACAGCACCGCTCGCTCATCGCGTATCCGACAAAAAAAAGTTAGTTGCAGTTAAGTTTTTATTTCTAATCCTTCGACTCGGCCCGCTCAACGCCTTTTGCGAGCAACGCAAGGACGAACCAGTGCATTAATCGAACATGACCAGTTCCGAAGTTGTATTCAAAACAACCGGCAATGGTGAGGGAAACCAGAGCACCAAGCAGACCCAAACCAATAGCGTTATCGATAGAGTAACTCTTCGCGGTCGACGAATCCGGCGATTCAACCGATTTGCTCCTCCAGGCAGTCAATGTGAGCATCAAGATAGCGAATTGCAGGTACAGATAAGACAAAAGACCGACTACTCCAAGCGTCGCCATGATATGGAGCACGTTGTTGTGAGCGTGAACCAGATACGAAGACTCGCCAGGGACAATCGCCTCAGGTATATCGAGCTTCGGGAAATTGTTGATGCCGACACCGAGGATTGGATGAGCGCGGAAGACCTCAAGTGACTTGTCCCACACAACAAAACGCGCTTGTACCCCAACATCTCCTTTGATGTTGGTTAGCATCGGAACAAGCCGCTTTTGAACAACCGGAACGAAAAACCAGGATACGACTCCGACCACACCTGCAAGAAGACTGATCCTTCCGAACATAGCAATTGAATGCATCGCCGACATCACAAGAGCGGCAAAGAAGAGCCCAAGCCAGGCGCTGCGCTCGCTGGCGAAGAACAAACCAGCCAGATTACAGGCCACGAGAATAGAGAATAATGGACCATTGCCGACGCGCAGTTGCTTATGTGCACCGGTGAGAAGGAATGCAAGTGATAGGCACGAGGTGATCTCCATCTGACCGGCATACGCCATGGGGTTGCCCATGAATCCTGACGCTTGTAGATATTTGAATTTCTCGAATGGGTGAAAGTCGAGCTGTTGTTGAATGGCACCCCAGATCCCGGCAACTGCACCGGCGACGAAAAGTGTACTCAGCGCCGCCGTCCGAATCTCAGGTCTGCGAAAGGCACTGTATGCGACCAGATACACGACAATCGACTTGAGGCTAATGACCGATGAGAAAGCTTCCTTGAAGCCGCCGTTCGCGAATCCACTTATAAACAAAACCACAGCGAAGATGGCTATCGGTACCAAAAGTGGTGCCCGACCGGCTACGCTCAGAGGAGATGATAACTGAGGTTGAAAACGCGCGATTATTGTTTTTACAACAAAAACAACTATGCCTGCGATAAGTGCTATCCAGGAAATTGTAATTGGCAAGAAGACGCAGATTGCGTACGCCAAAGTAATCCAGTACTCGAGCTTCTCGAAAAAACGGTAAAGTCGAGGCGCTTCGATCACCAATGAATACCCTTCTTGAGGTTACTCTTCGCCAACTGCGTCAGTCAGTTCGCCAGTTGAACATGCCCATGATTTCGCGGACTTCAGAAAGCGTTTGCTTCGCCGTCTTCCTTGCCTTTTGATTGCCGAACTCGAGAATAGATTGCAGCTTATCCGGATCCGCGGCGAGTTTTGCACGCTTCTCTCTCAACGGGCGCAGGAACTCATTGATTTTCGAAGCGAGACGTTTTTTGCAATCGACGCAACCGATCTGCGCTTCCTCGCATTCGTTTTTTGCCTGCTCTAAAAGGTCTTTGGCGAAGATTCCATACATCGGCCATGGCACCTCGCATAGATCAGTATGACCAGGGTCCGACTTCGCGATCCGCGAACGGTCAGTGATCATTTTCAAGACTTGCTTGGTGGTATCTTCCTCGGTATCAGCAAGTTTTATGTCATTGCTGTAGGATTTACCCATTTTCAATCCATCCACGCCCCGCAGAAGCGGTGTGGTGGTGAACTCGGGCTTGGGTTCTGGAAAGTAGTCAACGCCGAAGAGACCGTTGAACTTTCTAGCAAGATTGCGTGCGAACTCCAGGTGAGATTCCTGGTCTTTGCCGACAGGAACGAGCTCTCCACGGAAGGTCAAGATATCCGCCGTCATCAAGACTGGATATCCCAGAAGACCGTATGTGGCCCGGTCGCGCGCTTCCTCCTCATCCTGAGCCAGCATTCTGACCATGTCCTTGAGCGTAGGCTCGCGCTCGACCCAGTTTTGCTGAGTGATCATTGAGAGGAGAAGATGCAATTCCGCGATTTCGGGAACGCCTGATTGGACGTAGATCGTGGAGACTTCCGGATCGATCCCGCTTGCCATCCAATCCAGCGCGACTTCGAAGACATGCTTCTTGATCTCGCTCGTGTTGGACGACTTCGTCGTGAGGGCATGCCAGTCGACAATCGCAAAAAAGGACTCGTATTCAGACTGGAATCGAGCCCAATTGGTCAATACGCCAAAATAATGCCCGAGGTGGAGGCGACCCGTTGGTCGCATTCCGGACATTATTCGCTTAGTTTTTGTTGTGGAAATAGTTGAGGTCAAGAAGTTTAGCCTTTCTCAGCTGACGGCAGCGCGCTGTGCGCTTCTATCGAGCTTAGCCTTCGCCGCGACCTTTCTTTTCCTGGCTCTTCTGAATGGCTTCTTTAACGCGATCTTTCTGACGATTGAGCTTGGCCTTGCGACGAGCTCTCTTTTCTCTTGCGTTGTACTTATTGGTCATTTGAGTTTTTTCCTTGATTAAACAAAACTGCATATTGCGATGAATTTTCGCAATGGCAACGCTTGGGCAACCCAGACTTCAGGCGCCTACTGAATATACCATGCCGGAGCACCAATTTTAGCGCTGCGTAAAGCGCTCCCGCTCGGTCTTTACTCTTTCCATGTCGATAGGAAGCATGTATCCGGCGGCGACAAGGAGCTTGTCAAGAGAAATTCCCTGACGGTCGGCAATCGCCGTCATGTCTCGAAGCTGGTCCCCAGTTATCCGGCGACGCTGCAGCAGATACTGCTCCAATTCCAGCCGCCCAATCAATAGATCGACGGTTAGGCTCATAACCGTGTCATTGTGCTCGATATAGCCCCTATCCAGACAATATCTATAGGTTGCCAGAACCGCCGATTCCGAACGATTAGAATCCGTCAATACGAGTAACAGACTTTTACCTCTCTCAACATCCAGCAACACCTGCTTGAGCAACTCATCAAGTGAGGTGTTCGTAAGTGCCAGCGAACCGATGTTGGTTATTTGAAAAGTGCTTTGTAATAAACGCTCGATGTCGATACTTACCAGCGGTAACGGATCGGTTCTGCGCTCATCGAAAGCCTTGGCAGGCGGAGCGGCAGGAGATGCCACCACATTTAGTACCTGCTTCTCTTCGCGCGGCGGCAACTCCTCAACAGGTGGCGGTGAAGCGTCGTATTTACTCTCCTGTTCGATAGCTGGAAGATCCTGGGTGGAACGTGGAGACTTTACAGCCCCGGCTTCTACCTTCTTAGTCTGCTTCTTGCTCTCGTCGCCTTCAGCGACTGCTGCTTTAGCGGCCCCAGACTCAGACCCTGTCTTCGACTTTACGTCAGCTTCAGGAGCGATTTTGCTAGAAGCGGCTGGTTCTTTCGACTTTGCCGAAGACTCTGTCTCGGACCTTTTGGATTGCTCGGCACTTTTTGCCAGCTCCACCGGCTTGGCCTTCTCAGACGGTTTGGCCTGGTCCGTCGTCGGCGGCTTCGACGCATCCTTACTGGCCGCTGGCGCTTGAGCCTTAGCGGGCTCCTTAGCTTTACCGCTATCGATCTGAGGCGGCTTAGCGCCATCCTTGGCGGCTGGAGCACTCTTAGCAGCGTCATTGGAAACGGCAGCCTTCTTCTCCGCCACCAACGCTTCGGCCGAAGCCGGCGTCAACTGAGGCAGACCGGAGCCGGTATCATCTGCGGTTCCTCGCGGTCTGGCCCGGGCACCACCTATATCGGTCGCGTGAAACTCTACGGAAAGCATCTTCTTGGGCTCAGCAACGTGCTTGGCCAGCTCCTTGCTCGCCAGTTTTACAAAATCATTGTGCTGTTGAGAAGGCTCGCTGAAGGCTGCCGTCGGCCTTACGACTTCAACAGATCTTGTAATCAACAGGCGGTAGAGAATGCCAATCGTTTTCTTCAAATCAAACTGAAACTCACGCAACGCCTGCCTCATCGTGCGTCCATCGGTAATCCAACCTAGAATCGCGTAGTCTTCCTTTTCTAAAGGTTGGACATGAAGGGCATCCTGCCACTCGGATGTCCCGAAGGTCCGGCTCGGCACAATCTCTGTATTGAGCCCGACATTGCTTTCCCAAAGGAACGCACACTGGTCGGCAAAACAACCCGGCTCAGCCAAATTGAGGTTGATGTTGCTCCTGATAGTGCTCTTGAAGTGCGAGGGAAGCTTCTCTACGACAAACTCTCCCTCAGACCAGGTCAGAAACTCAGACAACGCGTCCAACCCTTCAAGAATTCCGTATGTTGCAACAAGCACGTGACCTTCACAGACGAAGATGTCTCCGTGCTGCCCGCCTCTATTGATGCGCAAACGGTAATTCTTCGTAGACTCTGCCGCTAGCATCTGTAACAGTCCTGGCAGACTTATGTCTTCTAGGTTACCTTCAATCATTCTCGTTCCTTCTTGCCAACCCGGGCGTACTGTCGCGCTTATATGATAGGCGGTGGTTTTCGATTGGTGGAAAATATCTACTAAAGTGGGGCGCTCGTAAGCGACTTTGTTCTCTCTTTCGCGAACTTCTTAATTTACAAAAGTTAATTCACACGCGAAGTGCTAGGGCGGATGAGGAATTGGGTAAATACAGACTTAGAGAGATTACCAATACATTGTATATGGAGCGATAGCGGAGTTGAGCACTCGAGTCACCGACGAAATGACTGAAGAATGGTCCGACGTAGACTTTGAGCCCGTCGATGATGAAGAGTTCGGCGACGAAGAAAGTAGTGCCGGCCCGACTGGTAAGAAGAAACAAGATGGCTTCACTGAAGACTCAGTGCGCCTCTATCTCAGAGAAATTGGTCGGGTGAGGATGATCAAACCCGACGAAGAAATTGAACTCGCACGCCGGATCGCCAAAGGCGATCAAGATGCCAAGAAAAAACTTATTCAAGCAAATCTGCGACTGGTAATTTCCATAGCGAAAAAATATGTCAATCGCGGACTGCCTTTTCAAGACCTTATTCAAGAGGGCAACCTCGGTCTTATCCGCGCGGCGGAGAAGTTTGACCATACAAAAGGTTTCAAATTCAGCACTTATGCTACCTGGTGGATAAGACAAGCAATCAGCCGAGGGTTGGCTGATAAATCCCGCACCATCCGCGTGCCTGTGCACATGGTTGAATCTATCAACAAACTCAAGAAGACAAGCGCGAGACTCTCACAAGAGTTAGGACGCAAGCCTAATGAGGATGAACTCTCGTCTGCAATGGAGCTGTCTGTTGGAAAGATCCAAGAGATTCTTGCCGCCGACCGCGAGCCTGTATCGATGGAGATGCCGCTCAATCGCGATGAAGAGACGTATCTAGGCGATTTGATCGAAGACAACGAATCCACCCGACCTGACTCGACTACCGAAGAAGAGTTGCTGAGACAGGACATCGGACGGATGTTGAGCCAATTGACCCCGCGCGAACGTGACATCATGCACCTGCGCTACGGTCTTGAAGACGGCAGACAGCGAACCCTCGAAGAGGTTGGACGTTTGTTCAACATCACTAGAGAGCGCGTTCGGCAAATCGAACACAAAGCATTCCGCAAGTTACGACAGCCTTCCTGGAGCAACAAACTGGTCGGCTACCTCGACGACTAAAGAGACTTTCTTTGGGGGAGAGTCATTGAAACGCGCTTTGGACTCGAAGCGCGTTTCTTACCTTTTTCGTGCCGACAGTGGGCAACCGGTTTTAGTCAAAAACAAATTTGATCTGCCAGAATCGCGGGGCGAAGCGGCCTGGTTCCGACGAGCCAGCGGTCCGTTTCACACCCATCCCGAGCCAGAACAACGTTTTGATGGGCCCGTTAACCGATATCGCTTAAGCGTTGCTTGCTCGCCGCGATGAACGAGCGGAAGCTCAGCTACGGCGAGAAAGGCGCGGACTTGCTCGGTGCAGCTCCGTTTCACGAATTCTTTCGACTCCTGAGACAATGGGACCCGCCGCGGTGCCAATCTCACCTGCCTTGTGAAATTAGGTGGCTTCTCATTAGAAAGTTAGCCTTATGAATATTCTCAGCACTTGATAGGTTATGTCAGTTCGGAAAAGCTGAGCTGGCAAGAGTTACTATTAGCGATCGGTAATAGAAATCGTCGAAAAAATTAGCTATTGCAAATAATTCGAGCCGTTGTATAAGCACACTAATAAAAACTGGTCAAAAGTTGAAAGTGACTGCTAATACGCATCGCAACGGTTAAATTCACCTTCTCGCTTTGACATTCACCAGAAATTGTCCAACTGAAAAAATCAGTTGCGAATGGATGAATATGGAATGACCGCAAACGCAGAAAAAGGGGAGATTGTCCATGACCACGACTGGTCTCAGTGCCAACGATAAGCTACGCGAAAAGCGAGACTTAATCGAAAAATCCGAAGCCTCATCACAAGCCAAGCAGAATAAGAAGAGCTCGTTAACGGCACGTCAGCGCATTGAGCAACTCGTCGATCCTGGTTCGTTTTTCGAAATCGACAAATACGCCCTCCACCAAACCGGCGCTTTCGGCATGGACGAGAAGCGACTTCTAGGAGACGGGGTCATAACCGGACAGGCGACAATCGATGGGCGACCGGTTTATCTGTTCAGCCACGATGTCACTTTCGTTGGTGGTGCACTCGGAGAAGTCTTCGCCCGAAAGGTGACGAAGGTGATGGATCTGGCATACCAGGCTGGTTGTCCGATCATCGGTTTGAATGAAAGCGGTGGCGCCCGAATTCAAGAAGGCGTCAAAAGTCTGGCAGGTTATGCAGATATCTTCTATCGCAACGTCAAGAGTTCCGGCGTCATTCCACAGATCTCGGTTATTTACGGTGCCTGCGCCGGCGGCGCGGTCTATAGTCCAGCCGTCACCGATTTCACCGTCATGGTGAAAGACAAGAGTTTTATGTTTATCACCGGACCTGAGATTGTAAAAACAGTGACCGGCGAAGATGTGACGCTCGAGCAATTGGGTGGAGCAGTAGTCCACAACACCAAGTCCGGCGTCGCACAATTACTCGCTGAAGACGAAGCGGACTCATTTAATCTGACGCGAGCGTTGCTCTCATATCTCCCATCCAACAATCTAGAGCCACCACCTTTTGTCGAGGTCGGACCGGATGCGGAGCCCGAGGATGCTGCTGCGCTCGATACGCTCATCCCGACGGAATCGACGAAGCCATACGATATGCATGAAGTAATTTCGAGAATTTTCGATTTCGGAGAATTTTTCGAAATCGCACCATTGTATGCCACCAATATTTTGACCGGCTTCGCTCGCCTTGGCGGTCACGTCGTTGGTATCATCGGCAATCAACCGAGCCGCCTGGCCGGTTGTCTCGACATCAATGCCTCTGTGAAAGCGGCTCGTTTTGTCCGTTTTCTTGATGCATTCAACATCCCGGTTATCACATTCGTCGATGTGCCCGGTTATCTTCCAGGAACAGCACAAGAGTTTGGTGGCATCATCCGACATGGTGCAAAACTTCTCTATGCCTACTGCGAGGCGAGCGTTCCAAAACTGACCGTCATTACAAGAAAGGCATATGGCGGTGCATTCGATGTGCTCGGTTCGAAAAATGTCGGCGGAGATTACAACTTCTCGTGGCCAACCGGAGAGATAGCCGTTATCGGAGCGGAGGGTGCAGTCAATTTACTTTATCGGAAGCAGCTTCAAGAAGATCGCTCGCAGTTCGGCGACCTGGTTTCGAAGTACCGGGATCAATTTGCCAATCCTTATATTGCGGCAGAGGAAGGCTATATCGATGATGTAATTTATCCTTCCGAGACTCGCAAGCACCTGATCGCGGCACTCTCAATTCAGAGAAATAAACGAATCGATAGACCTAAGCGCAAACACGGAAATATTCCGCTTTAAGCGCGAAACTCAACTTCGTCCAGGCACCGTGAGGTCGGGGTGAACCATTTTGATCGAGAACAGCTCACTCTCGGGATAAATAAGACGCGATACTGTCGTGGTTTCTTCCGTGGTATCAGTATCGTCGCCCAAGCTGTAATCCATTTCCAAAACATTGAACGGAATGTTGGCAGGCAACGGCAATCTTGAATCGAAGCGATTGGCTGGATCACTAGCACCAACTTTACTCTGCACTTTCGTGAGCAAAGCCAGAGACACCGGCTGCGGTATGCAGATGAATGCGCCTGTCAAGCTTCCTTTTTTGTTCTGCTTTCTATTAATTCTGGTGAAAAACGACTGGAGATATCGAATCGACCTCTTGTCTAAATCGCGTCTGTTCTGCGGCTTCACTAGACGCGCCAGGATTATGGGTTCGTTGTGGCTATTGAGAAAATCGATGTCGACTACAGGAAGTTTTATAGGGACAAAAACTCCCTGTTTGACGATCCGCATTTGACAAGTAGAAACTCGCGCAATCGCATCCCAGAGCTCCCGTTGTCGATTGTACAGCCCGCTGCGATGAGCCTGAGCGAAAAATCCAGCAAGGACGAAATTGACGAGAGAGACGATATCGACCGAAGGCTTTTTCCCTTCGTATTCGAGGGCAATATTCTGAGACGCTGCTTTGACGTCATACGGTGTAACGGAACGAGGATTTGCGACTACGGAGTAGAGCCCGAAAGCTTCGTCGCTCACGCATTTGATATGCAACTTTCTCAGGGACTGCCGGTTCATTTTATTTCCTGCCACAAGTATATTGATGCAATCAATCGTGGTACATCTATGTTAACGACTTGAGATCGGCACTAGCTCAACGAAAGGAGAAGCAAAACAGTTATCCGACGCAAGCTGACCCACGGTCAGCTGATAATAATGTAAACTGAGATTAGGCGTGTAGGCGGCTGACTTCTTGTTTTCGATGGGGGAAAGCAGGTTGTCTAGACGGATGATAGCAGGGCTCCAGACCAACTAAAAGCACAAAGCGATTTTTCCCAAGTATGCCCATTCGGGCGTGTTTTTTTGATTGGGCTAATAACAGATTATAAGGAAACTAACAGCGACAGCAAGATGAGTCTTATACCTTCTCGAACCAGTTTCAACATGTCCGCCTCCGCAGTCTTGACCGACATTAAGAAAGGAGGCAATGAAAAGCGGAACCAATTCGTTTGGGAAAACCAAGAGCGTGTTTACGCTATAGCTCTGTTAGCTACTGGTAGTCCGCAAGACGCTCAAGAAATAACAATCGCAACTTTTCGGAACGCTTTCGCCACCCTGAAGCAGGGCTTGCCCAAGAAAGAAAGCGACATGACAATCTGGGATTGGTTGTCTCAATTTGTTGTTGAAGCCTGTTATGAATACCATGAAAGTCATTCAGATCCTCCGGTTGAAGCAGAAATTGATCCGATGGCCGATGGTTCCGCCAATATGGACTGGGAAACCACGGTTCTTTTAGGTGTCCAGCGTATTAGAAGATGTCTCGGCTCTTTGCCGGAAGACCAGCAAAAGGTCTTTTATTTGCGGCATCACTTGGACCTCAACTACGAGCAAATTTCCACTGTCCTGAACCAATCTCCCGAGATGACGAAAGCGTCTCTATTTAGAGCGAGGGTTCAAATCGTAAAGTGCCTGGGTCGAGGATAAGACTGCCCCCCATAAAATTTGCAGGAAATGTAGAATGAGTTGCCAACAGTATCGAAACCTTATCCAGCATCGATTCGATGAAGAACTCGATAGCGACGATGTCGTTCAAGTCGACGACCACATTGATGCTTGTGAATCCTGTGCCAAGTTCGAGCACCAGTTAGATCAAATGATTCAGGGTGCTGAAGAAATGCCCCTCTTGGAAGAGCTGACCCCGCCTAACCCGGAAGCTCTAGCCAAGATGATCCAAAACCAGTTGCCCCAGCAAAAGTCGTCCGTCTTCGCCATGTTCTCCAATCTTTTTGGTGGTGGTGGCGGTGGTGGCGGTGTCGGCGCCGCGCCTGCGAGAGCTGGAGCTAGAGGATCAAAACGACCGAGCGAAAAGACCGAATTTCCGAAACGCGCACCACGTTCCAGTGGTGGTGGTGGTGGTGGCGGAGGCACCGGCGGAGAGCGGCGGTCGATGGCACCCACGGAAGATGAGGTCGCCATGTCCAGTCGGCTCAAGTCGATGTCGCGCGAGCCTGACGACAGTAGAGAAATGCAATCCACGACAAGAGGATTGGGCGAAAAATTCGGACTAGCTACAGGCACTCAGTCCACCACTGAGGCATCTGGAACTCCATTGACCTTGGCTGAGTCAATCAGACGCAAGATTTCTGAATCCCAAAAAATTACGACCGGAGACGAAGAAGATCCAACAGGCGGTCAAGATCGACTGACCTCCCCAGCCGCAGACGGCGGCGGCGGTTGGAACTCACCCATCAAAATGCCTGGATTGCCGACCACAGAACCGGCCTGGAGCTCAGGCGGTGGTGGTACCGGCTCCAGCACGTGGACTCCCGCCGCCGCATCGATGGCACCTCATCCGGGCTCGAGTATCGGACTGTCCCCTCCTGGCGAGGGAGAGTCCTCGTGGGAAGATCGAAGACCGCCTAAGGGCACCGCCCCTGGTGATGACGAATCTGGTTGGGGACCACCCCCGGCTGGCGGTTCCTGGGAAGACCCGAACGGTCAAGCCAAAGCAGAAATACCGTGGCAATCATCCCCAGCCGGCCAACAAGGCGGCTCATGGGGAGGTGCGCCACAAGCTGGAACGCAGGAGCCTGGCTGGTCCGCGCCCGGGCAGAAAGAAGCCGACTCACCGGCTGGCTCATGGGGAGCGGGCGCTCAACCTAGCTGGGGCAACTCGGCATCTCCGACTCAAACTGATTCCGATCAATTTGCAAGCGGCGGTTGGAATGTGCCATCCGCAAAAACAAGTCAAGTCCCTGATACGTCAGGTGCAGGCGCCTCATGGGGCCAATCACAGGACAACTGGGGTCAGAGCGCTACGAGCGGTTCTAGCTGGGGGACACCACCGGCTCAGGAGCCTGCTAATCCACCGGCTGGTCAAAAAGGGGATGCATGGTCTGACGCTGGCGCCGGCGCCTCGTGGAACGTGCCGAAGGGTCAAGAAGATTCGAACTCTGGAGCCTGGACTCAGCCGAAAACCAACTCTGGGACCGGCGACTCTTGGGGCGGTGACAACAGCAGCTGGGGTGCCGGCGCACAAGCACAGCCAAAAGCCGAAAGCTGGGGACAAAAGCCACCCGCGCAAGCCGCCGCACAACCACAATCAAACACCAATGACGCCTGGAACAAGCAGCAGAACAATGAATCAGGCGGTGCAGGAGCATGGGGTACACCGCCCCCGGCACCCGAACAGAACAACTGGGGCGCGCAGCAAAATTGGGGAGCGAATCAGAGCGAATCGGCTGGAACCAGCTGGGGCGCACCTCCGACAACCCCACCAGCAGCCAACCCTGCCCCAGGCCCGGCATCTACAGGTTGGGGCACACCGGCGCAACAGCCGGCAGCACAAAAACCACAACCTCCAGCCGGAGATTGGACGGCAAAGCCCGGCGACCAATCAGCTGGATGGGGCGGTGAAAACAATTGGATGCCACCGGCCAACAAACCTCAAGAAGCACCTGGATGGGGAGCTCAACAATCAAGTAGCTGGGATGCGGCTTCCCCCCAACAACAATCGTGGAACGAAAAGTCAGGTGCCGGAGCGGACAAGGGACGCGGCAACTGGTCCATAGAAGCAGAACAGATGGAGACCGGAACCTGGAGCAATTTCCCTGGTGCCGGAGCCAACAACACCAGTGCGCTTGAACCGAAGTCAACGCAACCCTCACAACAGGGTGCTGCCCCGGAAGACCGCTGGGATACGTCGATACAGGATCGAGGTCCAGAGCCTGCCCCCGCCATGCCTCCTGGCGCCGCGCCAGCGCCGGCAGCAGCGCAGTCCGGCAACAGCCACTGGGACATGCCGATACAAGAGAAGCTGAAAAGCAAACCCGATTTAGCGCCACCGACTCAGCCCGCAGCAGGCGCATGGGGTATGCCTCCAGTTCAAGCACCGGCAGCATCACTGCCCACCCCGGCAGCATCGCTGCCCACCCCGACTGCACCACCACCGGCAGCCGACGAAAGTCACTGGGACTTGCCGATTCAAGAAAAGATGAAGCAACAAAAGGTAGAACCAGGCCAAGCCGGCTCGATTCTCAACGCTCCTGGCGGTCCAGAAGCAGGACAGGTTAACGTCTCATCCAACCCGACATTCGGAGCACCTTCACAGCCTCCGTTCGGACAAGCGCCTGCACCGCCCGTGGCACCAACATTCAGTCAGCCACCAGCGGCACCACCACCACCATCGTTTCAAAGCTTCGCTCAGCAGCAGCAGCCGTCACCACAGTACGGAGCACCTCCTGCTCAGTCAGAGCCAGCGCCCCCAAGTGCGGTACCGCCCTGGTCAGCACCTGCACCCGCGCCAGCCAATCAGCCGAACACTATTTTTGGACGTCAGCTTGACGACAGAGCAATGGACAAAATATTTGATGAGAATCTGGGAATCAAGGACTCTGCCGCTTCAGTGACGTCCGGCGGATCGCCGGTGCCTCCAGCTGCACCTCCAATTCCGCCGACGATTTCTGCCACCGCCCCCCAATCGGCGACGGCACCTAGCTTGGGAGCACCTCCTCCCCAAGCCCCAGTTCCAGACACGATGTCGTTCGCCCCGCCTCATTCGCAGGCGACCGACGCGCCAAGATTTACGTCCATACCACCCAAAGGTGGCGACCAGTCAGCAGCTCCGCCTGCGCCACTGCCACCGCAGATGCCACCAGCCCCGGCCCCAACACCAGCACCCGTCGCTGCCCCAGCGCCGGCCCCCAGGAACAAAGGGATGTTCAACCTCGACGACAATGCCGTCGACGCAATTTTCGCAAAAATAGGCGTGGAAGAATCTTCCATACCCGTCAATCAAGCCCAACCAGCTCCGCAACCAGGAATGCCGGCTCCGCCTGCCATGCAACAACAACCTGCGCCGCCACCTCCAGCGATGCCGGGTATGGGAATGGGTATGCCGGGTATGCCACCGGCCATGCCACCAGCGATGCCACCCGGTATGGCACCGCCAGCGCCACCAAGTATACCGCCGAGCGGATTCAACAACGTACCGGCTCCGACAGGGTTCGGAGGTGTTGCATCGGCACCGATGCCGATGCCTCCCCAGGCACAACCACCACAACCGGGCGTAGGGAAGGCCGACAACAGCTTGTTCGCGGTAGACGATGCCGATATGGATAACCTGTTCGATAAAGTACTCATCAATCCAGTCCCCGGTATGCCTTTCGGTGGTCAAGCACCAGCGCCACCACCGGCGATGCCCCCTCAGACTGGAATGCCACCGCAACATCCGATGGGTGGTTATCCGCCCGGCAACGGTCAGAACATGGCTATCGGCGGAGCGCCTCAATATATGCCGCAGCAACCGCCGGCTCCACCGGCGATGGCACATGTTCCACCATCTACTCCACCACCGAAGATCGAGGGCATCGGCAAGCTCGATGCCAGCGCCGATGTTCAAGAGACTGGCTCCGGACGAATTGCGGCTATCGGCAAGTTCCTTCTCGATCAAAAAGATTTAGAAAAACTCTCGAAGATCACCGCAGCCGATCAGCAAGACATCAAGATGCGCATTCTGACCCTGGAGGCATCCGAGGATCTGCAAACACTTCTGAGTGAAATCGGCGGTCAAGAAAAGGTAATCGGTTCGGTTATCGTCGGACATGACGGTCTACTGATCGCCAACACCATGCCTGAAGAGGTTGATGCTGAGTCGATCGGCGTATGGGCGCTCGGCGTCTATATGAACACAGAACACGTCACCAAAAAGATGGGACACGAGCGCGTGCATCAGGTCGTATCACGTACACCTCGAGGCTACGTCGTCATCGCCGACTTCGGCGGTGGGCTTCTCGTCACCATCACCGAAGGTACGGACACCGACACACTCATCCCATTGATGCGCAAGATTACCGACTTGGTTTCATAGCACCGGTGGCAACGGACCTGGTTTCATAGCCCAGTGTGATTTCATAGCATCGGAATCAGCGCTAGAAGCCGGCGTTCATCAGTACCGCTTTCAACGGTAGAAGCCGGTGTTCTGAGACCGTGTCAACATTTTCCGCTTCGTCGCTGAAAGCAAATCATATCCCACTGCCCATATCGCACGTTGGGATTTCGACATCCGCAATCCGGAGATCCCGCGTCTCGCCGGCATCGAGCATGTTCGAATGCGTAATTGAACGAGCAATCGAAACTAGAGCTTAGGGCTGCTCCGCATTAACCATACTAGTGGCAATACTGCACGCCATTCTTTTCGAAGTATTTTTGATGATACTCTTCGGCTTTATAGAACTTGGTAGCCGGCTCTATTTTAGTAGCCACGGGACGCTGGAATGTGCCCTTCGCGTTGAGTTCGTCTTTGCACTTGGTAGCAATTTCCTTCTGTTGATCGCTGTGATAGAAAATCCCAGTGCGGTATTGGTCACCAACATCCGGTCCCTGCCTGTTGACCTGGGTCGGATCGTGCATATCGAAGAAGGCGTGGACAAGCGCTTCGAATGACACTTGCTTCGGATCGTACGTCACTTCCACAGCTTCGGCGTGTCCGGTGTTGCCACCACAAACTTCTCTGTATGTCGGATTGTCCGTTCGGCCGCCGATGTAACCGCAAATTGCTTCGGCAACACCAGCGATCTTGCGGAATTCGTGTTCGACGCCCCAGAAGCATCCCGCAGCGAAAGTTGCAGTTTCCATATCATTTTCCTCCAAGACGGAGAATTGATTCTACCAGATGCAAGTGTGAATCGGGCTCGCAAAGGAAGGGAACTGCAACGAGCGTTGGGATGGAAAGCGGTGATGCTTCGTTGCAGACAGGCAACGAGGAGGTGTTCATGCGCCATCCCGACGGTCCATGGAAATTCGTATTTTTGGGCTTGCTGTCATTGCTCGCTTCACAAATGCCAACGTCCGATGTCGTCTGGATGCCGCGAACATTCTCTGCCTTCGCAATTCTATTCTTTGGCTGGTACCTTTTTTCTCCAAACAAACGATAGACGAAGAGTACAAATGCAAAAAGCAAAAGGCATGGTCGTTTCGGACCATGCCTTTTGCGTGCAACTATTGATTGTGCTTACGGTTGTACTTCAGCATCAATAATGTCTTCGTTGTCCGTGCTGGAGCGGCCTTGTGACGAGCCAGCTCCTGGTGCAGCGCCGTTGGGAGCAGAGGCTCCTACCGGTTGTCTTTGTTGGATGTCCTGCTGAATTAGCACTTCCATGCCGCGCAGTTCGTTCATCAAGCGCTTGATCTCTTCGGCATCCGGATCGGCTGCTTCGGTTTTCTTCCGGAGATCGGCTATTAGTCCTTCTGCTTTGGACTTAGTGCCGGCGCTGATTGCATCGCCTGCTTCTTTCATGGCGCGCTCCATCGCGTAGCACATAGAGTCGGCTTCGTTTCGCACTTCGACCTTCTCTTTGCGCTTCTTGTCTTCATCAGCATTGACGTCCGCTTCTTTAACCATTCTGTCGACATCGTCTTTCGAAAGGTTGGTTGTAGCGGTGATCGTGATCTTCTGCTCTTTTCCAGTGTTCTGATCCTTTGCGGACACAGATACAATGCCGTTGGCATCGATGTCGAAAGAGACTTCGATGCGTGGCATGCCGCGCATCGCAGGCGAAATGCCGTCGAGACGGAAATTGCCGAGCATTTTGTTGTCGCGCGCCATCTGGCGTTCGCCCTGGAATACGTACACATCAACACCGGGCTGATTGTCCTCAGCAGTGGAGAAGATTTCCGACTTGTGGCATGGAATAGTTGTATTGCGCTCCACCAACTTGGTGAATACACCACCCATGGTTTCAATACCGAGCGACAGCGGAGTGACGTCGAGAAGCACTACCTCTTTGACTTCACCAGCAAGTACTCCGGCTTGAACTGCAGCACCAACTGCAACCACTTCGTCAGGATTGACGCTCTGGTTGGGCTCCTTGCCACCGGTCAAGCTCTTTACGAGGTCTTTGACCGCAGGGATTCTGGACGATCCACCAACGAGAACAACTTCATCGATATCGTTGTAGGTGAGCTCAGCGTCCTTCATGGCCTGCTCGACAGGCATGCGGCAACGCTCTACCAGGTCGCGCGTCAATTCGTTGAACCTTGCTCTGGAGAGGCGCATATCCAAGTGCTTCGGACCGGTTTCATTGGCGGTCACGAACGGAAGCGAGATTGTCGTCTCAGCGACTGAAGAGAGTTCGATCTTTGCCTTTTCAGCAGCTTCCGTCAGTCGCTGCAAAGCCTGAGGGTCCTTCCGCAGGTCAATGCCATCGGACTTCTTGAACTCTTCGGCAATCCATTCGACGACATTGTGATCGAAGTCGTCGCCGCCAAGGTGTGTATCGCCTGATGTCGACTTAACTTCAAAAACGCCTTCGCCTACTTCGAGGATTGAAACGTCGAACGTACCGCCGCCGAGGTCGAATACAAGAATCGTCTCGTCAGCTTTTTTGTCAAGACCATACGCAAGAGCCGCTGCGGTTGGCTCGTTGATGATACGGAGCACATCCAATCCGGCGATAGCGCCGGCATTTTTCGTAGCTTGCCGTTGTGAGTCATTGAAGTAGGCAGGCACTGTGATTACAGCGCTTTCTACCTTCTCTCCGAGATACTTTTCAGCATCCTCTTTGAGCTTGCGAAGCACCATTGCGGAGATTTCTTCAGGCGCGTAATCTTTACCGCCGATGCTTACTTTGCATCCTTCATCCGGACCCTTTACGACTCTATAAGACACTTTCGAGCGCTCTGACTCGACTTCGTCATAGCGTCTGCCGATGAACCGTTTAATCGAATAAACAGTGTTCTGCGGATTTACAACAGCCTGTCTGCGAGCCAATTGTCCAACTAGCCGCTCCCCTGACTTTGAGAACGCGACTACCGAAGGGGTTGTTCTTCCACCTTCCGCGTTGGCGATGACGGTCGGTTGACCGCCTTCCATAACAGCAACTACCGAATTAGTCGTGCCGAGATCGATTCCTACCGATTTACCCATTCCTATTCGCCCCCTTTGTGTTTCTAGTAACGGAAGAAGGCCCATTACGCGAA
>JAIERK010000225.1 GCA_019746975.1 Candidatus Obscuribacterales bacterium | reverse complement strand
ACGGGCCCAGGGGGTGGTGCGGCGACAGGCTTCTTCACCTCGACACCAGGGGGCGGCGGGTCCGCGGGCTTGTCCGTAGTTCCGCCGGGAGGTGGTGGGTCTGCGGTGTCGGGCGCACCGGTCTCCTTCATCACCTCAAACAGTAAGCTTCCAGGACCTTCTGGATCCTGGGTTGTTGTAGATGTATCGTCTGTTGTACTAGTTAGATCAGGCAATGGAGGCGCTTTCTTCTGCGCTCCATCTGCTGGAAGATCATTGACTGCCATATTGTGACCTCTCACACCGCAAATAAAAACACCGACTTATCATCCCCAGTGCCAGCTTATTTATCATGCCCTTAATTGTATGTGGGGAAACTACGTAGCAGGGCTGTCAAGTGGCGTAGATTTTATCTTTTCGGGATTTGGTTAGGGGACATTCGGGGTCTATACAGGCGAAAAAAATTTTGGACAAAGCGCATGGGGAAAACCGGGGGAGGCTCCGGAAAAGCCCTACTGTCGGGTCCTCGGGAAACAGCGATTTTGGGGTGATGCGCAGAATCACTAACTAACCTTCTGCAAACTCCCTTGAAACAACGGGGTTCGTCAGGTGATTTTGCTTTCGCTTGTCGGTACTGCGCATTTCCACACCCAATGCACAGATCGATCTTCTATAACGAGACGATGGTGACCCCGTCACCGCCTTCGTAGATTTCGCCCGGTCGGAAGTTTGTGATGAACCTGCAATTTCGAAGATAATCCCGAACAGCACCTCTAACCGCGCCGGTGCCGTGCCCATGAATTATCATCGCCGGAGTAACTCCTTCAACGCGAAGTTGGTCCATGAAGCGATCGAGATTCTGAAGAGCCGCATCCACACGCTCTCCTCTCAGATCAAGCGTATTGGTGGACGTGCGAATGAACGCGTCCAGGGCACGCTCAGTGCTCGCTGGTCGGACACTTCGAGTATCGGGTGGTCGCTGCTTTTTCGCGGCGGCTTGTTTTCTCGCCTGGCGATTCATGTTAGCCGGCTCGAGCTCCGCGAGGCTAACCTTGACCCGCATGCGCCCCACTCGGACGGTAGCCTGTGCGCCGCTGCCCTCCGACAGGACGATTTTCTCCACCACGCCTATCTGATTGAGAGACATAACGTTGACCTGCTGTCCTTCTGTTATCGGAGCTGGGGCTGCAGCCGAATCTCTTTTCGGGGATTTTTTTTCCAGCCAACCCAAATCTCGTCTTATGTTGGCCAGCTTTTCTCGCGCCTGCTGAGCATTTTTCAAACTAGGAGTAGCTTGGAGCTGCTTCGTCAGAATTTTAATTTCAGACATCGCTTTGTGATACTCGGATTCGAGAACACCAGCGTACTCGTGCCGCTTGGTCTCGATTTCGCTCATCGCCTCCGCACTTTCTCTTTCAAATTCGGCGCGCTCGCGTTCCAAACTTTGCTCCTTGGCGCGCAGAGATCGTTCATTGTCGCTCACCACTTGCGTCCGGCGCTCCAGCTCGGACATAGCTTGACTGAGCTCCTCTTCCCTGCCTTGAATCAGGTCTGTTGCACGTTGCACAACGTCGACGTTCAATCCCAGGCGACGCGCAATCGCAGTTCCTTTAGAACTACCGGCGACACCAAGTCGCAAACGATACGTCGGACTCAAAGTCGTCTCATCGAATTCCAGACTGCCATTGACAAAACCTGGTTCCGAGTATGCCAACATCTTCAGTTCGCCGTAGTGGGTGGTAGTAACAGTGATGGCACCTGACTTGTTGAGATGCTCCAACACCGCACGCGCCAGCGCAGCGCCCTCCTTCGGATCCGTCCCCACGCCGACTTCATCGAGCAGGATCAAAACTCTTTCCTTCGCATTATCGACAACTTCGACAATATTTTGCATGTGCGAAGAAAATGTAGAAAGGCTCTGAGTCAGCGACTGTTCGTCTCCAATATCAGCCCAGACTCTGTCGAATATTGGAAATTTCGAGCCCAGTTTCGCTGGAATCAATAGTCCGGCACGCACCATTAGAGCCACCAGTCCGAGCTGTTTCAGCAGGACGGTTTTTCCTCCCGTGTTCGGCCCGGTGATGACAAGAGTCCGTTCCTTCCCTCCAAGCCGCACGTCATTTGATACGACCACTTTCACTTTTTGCAATAGCAGCAGCGGGTGACTCGCATTGATCAACACGAGAGAATCGTCCTCGCTCAACTCGGGCTTTACACCCTTGTAGTTAAAAGCAAGGCGCGCGCGAGCAGCGATTACGTCCAGGTCCGTCAGTGTTTCAAAACTCGCGCCTATGGCATAATGATGAGTGTGCGCAAGCTTAGAGAGTTCCGCAATCAGTCGTTCTATCTCGCGCTCGATCTCACCTTCTTTAATTCTGATTTTGTTAGTCGGTTCGACAATCGACATCGGTTCAACATAAACTGTTAGCCCGGATTGAGACGAATCATGCACGATACCATCTACGGTGCCGCGTTTCGTCACATCCACCGGCAAAACATACCGACCGCCTCTCTGTGTATAGATTGGCTCCTGGAGCGCCTTCGAAACGGTCGAAGAATGCATCAGTCTTCCCAGCTCATTGCGAATATCGCCATGCAGCCTCCTCACGCTGCTCCGCAGATTGCGAAGTTCGCTGCTCGCCTCGTCCTTGAACTGCCCTTGATCGTCGATACAACGCTCAATCTCTTTTCTGAGCTCTTCTACTGGATGAAGAAGCTGAGCATACTTCGACAATCGAGGGAAAGAATTTTCCTCTAGCAGTGACAGTGACCCCTTCACCGTTTTCGTAAGAACGAGCATGTCTTTAACATCAAGCAAATCAGCTGGCGAAAGCCGGGCTTGCGCGCCGATCGCCTGCACTGTTTCTCTGAGATCCGGAATCTCGGCATCGATAAGTTGCGATCGGTTAGTGATCATGATTAGCGCTTCGTCTGTTTCATCAATCAGACGAGCACATACATTCAAATCACTTGATCCTTCAAGTGCGAGACATCGCTCTTTGCCCCACGCAGAGCGGGCTTCCAACGAGAGATATAACAAAAGCCGATCCCATTCCAGAGATCGCAGCGATCTACGTTCGATATTCAAATAAGGCTCCATAACAGCTTCTCAGAGAGATCTCTTTCTGCTGTTCGAGCTTGCCTTTCCATCAGCCTTGAAGGATTAAAACAACCAGCCAATTCAGAACAAAGAACAGTGTTAGTTGAGATCTGGAGGGACGGGAGGTTCAGGGAAATTCGGTTCTGCGGCGGCCGCAAGTTTTTCCATGCCAAGATTGCCCATGAGCTTTTTCAATCTGATCTTCTGAAGCTCGTAACAGCGATTATTCCTTTTATGTACTACACCAATGCGCTCAAGTTGCTTAATGGCATCCAAGTGGTCTTCTGGTACTGCACCCACATCCACGGAGCCTTGTTCGCTGAGCCAGCTAATTGTGGGCGAGAGCGTCCCAAGTAGCTTACGCATTGGTTGTTCAAAAACGGGCATAACGGTCTCTCCTTTTGCTTGGGGTTAATTTTAACATCTTTGCAACCAAAAAACTCGTTTTGCCATTTCTATGCACTGTCGCTACAGTAGGCATCTAAAGCACATCCGAGATATAGTTGTTCTATGATCGATCACCCCAATCAGCGCTGCCAATCAATGTTTCGGCTGCATTTCAAAATAATCCGTTTAAAAGGTTTACAGAACTAAAGCCACGATTGCATGAATACCAGTAGTCGTGCAATAGCAGGATTTAAACGGACTCGAACACTACACTATCTTTGTATGCTCGGGAGTAGTCCACGTAACTTCGCCAGTTTTCAGACATCTTCGCACGCTCCACCGCGTTGAGTGTTCTGACAACCTTTCCGGGTACGCCCATCACCAGACTGTTTTCAGGGACCACGGTGCCGGGAGCGACGAGTGATCCCGCTGCAATCAGACTGCCTCGTCCGACCTTCACTCCATCAAGGAGTATTGAACCCATGCCGATCAAACAGTCAGACGCAACGCGACAGCCGTGCACAATAACGCCATGCCCGACGGTGACTCGCTCTTCGATGACAACAGAAAGTTCATCGGTGACATGAAGCACGCAGCTGTCTTGGATGTTACTGTCTCGACCAATTTCGATCGAGTTGATATCTCCTCTCAATACGGAGTTGAACCATACGCTTGCACCTTCTGCGATCGAAACCTGACCAATCAAAACTGCTGTGGGAGCAATAAATGCGGTGCGATCGACCCGCGGTTGAAATTGCATGTATTTGTAGAGCATCGAAAACCCCCGACTGTCATTCGTGGATTCTAAGTCTTTCGGGGTGAGATTTACAAAGTTAATGTCTGAGTTTTGATTGGCTCGAATATATAAACTCTACTTTTCATTTGCGAAACCGACTCTCGGACGATACACTTGACAAGCGATGGTGGATGATAAGAACATACCTCGGAAGCCGGACACGAGCCCAGCTGTGCCAACAATGCCCGAACCAGACTTCGGGCCGATCTTCGCGCTGCGTGGAGAGAAGGCAGGACAAGCGTCAGAGCCGGTAGTCGTCCCGACGCAGAAATCGAACACTGAAACCAATCTGGCCGACCGCACGCAGTATTCCTGCTCATCGGCCGAGGCGAAGCAATTCCTCGACGTCAAAGACAGCATAGTCCGAATCAGCGGTACGCGCTCGAAGGACGGCAAAATCAGCCATCCATCAGCATCCGGCTTTATCGTGACGCCGGACGGCATGGTAGCCACCGATTACCACATCCTGAGGGGACTCAAGGACCTAAAAGTGACAATGGAAGGGGGATTGATCGTGCATCCCGCCAATGTCATCGCAGTAGATCGACGTTTCGATCTCGCGATAATCCAGATGGAGAATCCATCGGGCTCTGTGTTTAGACCAATGGCTCTCGGATCTTCAGAAGCACTGAAGCGCGGTGAAAAGCTTACCGCTTGGGGTTATCCACTCAGTTCAAATCGACTCTTCATCTCACCATCCGACAAGGAGTCTGGATTTCGAGGCAGAGTACAACTGAAGGACGCACTTGGTCCAATCAGTCAAAAGGAACTCTTCTCACTATTGCTTGTCGGTGAGAAGGCAGATCGCGAGGTCCTTGACAGTGCCAACTTGTCCAACATCGGCAACTCCGGAGGACCGGTCACCGACAAGCAGATGCAAGCTGTAGGAGCGATTGTCTTCTCGGATAAGCGCAACATGACTCTTGCAACGCCAGTAGAAGCGATAAAGCCGGTATTGGCATTTGCACGTGAGCAAGAAGGCAAGCCCGAGCGCAAATTCTTCTTCGACGAAGAGGACATGAGCAAAGATGACAGTGAAGAGGGACTTGCACTGAGAGCAAAGCTGCGTGCTGCTCGCGCTGAAATCGAGGTCAATCAACGCTCGGTTCAGAAGACTGCCACGCTCAAACCAATCTTGCTTCCAAAGCTGAGACCTGCGCTAGAACCGCCTTCGAAACCTAGATAACAGAGTTCGGTTGGAATAGAATTCAGTCGTTGTGACGGCAAAAGTCGGTTAGGCGCTGGCGGAACCCGATGCTGGGGAGGAATCGCTCGGCGCAGCGGGTGCCGACGAGACAGTGTCGCTCAGTTTTACAGAAGCAGAAAAGGCGACGCTGTGCGCCGCCCCTTGTCAGTGTTGATGTTGCAAATCGGGTCTGTTAGTTGTTCAACTCATCCGATTCGCGAATCGAAGCCTTTGCAGGATTCGCATCACGAGCGTGTTCCGTCAGCCACGATGATACGGTAGAGATCGTTTCCGGCATGATATGAGGTGTCTCGAGAAGAAGATGCCCCTTCCCGGGAAACCATTTGACGGTTTGATCTCGTGACTTTAAGTGTTCGAGTAACGTGACCACTCCATTGGATCTCAACATGCGATCCTTGTCACCCTGGATTATCAATACCGGCATGCTGTCGGGCACACGAGCGGCATGACTGACATTTCCTTTGATGAGCCGCGCTGTTTTCCACAGATCGATCGGAGTCAACTTTCTGCGAACAAGGGGATCTTTGAGAGCGGCATCGATGATCATCGGATCTTCAGAGGCGAATCTCTTGATGTACGGAGCGAGATCAATATTCTTGGAAGGGCGGGCCATCAGGACCATCACGTCCATGAGCATGCGAGGCTCCAGATAGAATCGTCGCTTGATAGCCGGACTGGACAAGACGAGACCGTCGATACTCTGCGGCATATCAGCCGCCAGGTGTAAGGCCATTCCTGCACCCAGACTCTCGCCAATCACATACAACGGCAATGCCGGATATTGGTTACGTACAGCCCTCACCAGTTCTTGTAACTCTTTGTAGCTCTTATCGTATGAAATCTTGGACGTGCCGACCATGCTGTTACAGCAAACGCCGCCTTCTAAAGTGTCATCCGACGATTGAACGCTGGAGGCTCCGCCTTCAGATATACTATAGGAGATATTGTGATCGGTGTCGGCGAAACCCTCCGAGCTATGCTCTCGGAGATGCTCCGGACACCTGGTACCATAGCCGCGCAGGTCAGGAGCCACGACGACGAAGCCCTGAGCAGCTAGCTCTCGAGCCAACACATCGTAGACTCTACCATGCAGAACCAAGCCATGAACCGCGATGGCCACGGCATTCGGCTTGCGACTGGTATCGCGCCATTCGTATACACGAGTCTCGTTGAGACCCTCTATCTGCGGATTGTCCTGTCTCGTAACCTCGGCACAAGCAGGAGCCTGTGACAGAGCAAGAACAGTCAACGCTGAAACCAGCCAGCCCAAAGCCGGCCTGGCTTCTTTTGAAGCCAAGGAATACCTTCTAAGATGCATAAACCCCTACATCCCCCCACGCCGAGGCATGTTATATGTCGCCAAACTCTTTTCTTTCACCCAGATTTTATGAATCTTCATTACTTCTACCCAGGGTCGGAGCCCCTTTAAAACCAATCGCAAAAATTCTCATCTAAATTTGGGAACAAATCGCGAAAACGCTCATAGGTAGCCCTAACACATACTTGACATCCGCCAAAGAAAGACACAACCTTACTCACTTTTCGCTCACTATTCTCAGACGATCACAAGATTCGCTTGATTTCTGGTTAACGCTATCTTTCAGCCCCGACCCTCACAAGATCAAAAACTGGACTAATAAAAGTGAACAAATCTCTTGATTAATTGACGGACTGAGCTCTTCCTTTGTGTACACTGAGCAGAACGACGCGCGCGCCCGATATATCTACTTGCGCCAACACAGCGAGCAACATGCCAAAACGAACTGATATTCAAAAAATTCTCGTGCTCGGAGCCGGTCCAATCACGATTGGACAGGCCTGCGAATTTGACTACTCCGGAACTCAAGCCTGCAAAGCATTGCGGGATGAGGGCTACGAAGTTGTTCTCATCAACTCCAACCCGGCAACGATCATGACCGATCCCGATACGGCCGACCGAACCTACGTTGAGCCGGTTACAGCAGAAATAGCCAGGAAGGTGATTGAGAAAGAAAGACCGCAGGCTCTTCTCCCGACGATGGGCGGACAGACGGCGCTCAACGTCGCATGCCAACTGGCGGAATCAGGTTTTCTCGATGAGATGAATGTGGAGCTGATCGGGGCGAAGCTCGCCGCAATCAAGCTTGCCGAAGATCGCGATCTGTTTAAAGCCAAGATGCTGGAAATCGGCCTCGATGTGCCCAACTCGGGTATCGCACGCAACCTTTCCGAGGCTCAAGCCATCGCCCAAACGGTAGGCTTCCCTGCGATCATTCGACCGGCATTCACATTGGGTGGTACCGGCGGCGGCATCGCTTACAATCACGAAGAGCTTGACGAAATCGCAACCAACGGACTTAACGCCAGCCCTGTTCGGGAGATCCTTATCGAAGAAAGCGTGCTGGGATGGAAAGAGATCGAGCTGGAAGTCGTACGAGACACTGTAGATAATGTCGTGATTGTCTGCTCTATCGAAAATTTCGATCCCATGGGCGTGCACACCGGCGATTCAATTACGGTTGCGCCGGTCCAGACACTGAGTGATAAAGAATTCCAGCAATTGCGCGACGCATCGATCAAGATCATTCGAGCAATCGGCGTGGACACGGGTGGTTCGAATATTCAATTCGGCGTCAATCCACGCAACGGTCGGATCGTGGTCATTGAGATGAATCCGCGTGTTTCACGCTCCTCGGCTCTGGCAAGCAAAGCAACCGGTTATCCGATTGCAAAAATCGCCGCCAAGCTCGCTATTGGTTTGACACTGGACGAACTCTCCAACGATATAACCCGCAACACACCAGCGTCATTCGAGCCTGTGCTCGACTACGTCGTCACCAAAATCCCTAGATTCAATTTCGAAAAGTTCCGAGGCTCAGACACCACGCTGACTACCATGATGCGTTCCGTCGGTGAAGTCATGGCAATTGGTAGGACATTTCAGGAGTCAGTTCAAAAGGCATTGCGCGGTCTGGAGTTAGGTCTGTCCGGCTTCTCTGCCGTGAAGTCACGAAAAGAAGCCGACTTCTGGCAATGGCGCAGCCGGCTCTCGAGACCGAGTCCTCATCGAATAACCGACATATTCGGTGCCTTTGACGCCGGAATCTCGGTGGGTGAAATTCATGAACTCACCGCAATTGATCCCTGGTTTCTCGACAATTTGAAAGAGATCTTCGATTCAGGCAAACATTTGGAAGAGAATGAAACCAAACTGGAAAGCTTGAGCAATGATGAGCTCATCGCGCTCAAGAAGCAAGGTTTCAGCGACAAGCAGATCGCGGATATCTGCAAAACTGATGAAGACTCAGTTCGAGAACACCGGACTAAAGCAGGCATAGAGCCGGTTTATAAAATCGTCGATACCTGTGCCGCCGAATTCCAAGCGTTTACCCCATACATGTACTCTACTTATGAAGAGGAAACGGAGGTTACGCCAGCGGAAAAACCGCGAGTGATGATCCTGGGTGGCGGTCCCAATCGAATCGGTCAAGGCATCGAATTTGACTATTGTTGCGTGCATGCCAGCCTGGCGCTTCGCGAGTTGGGCTACGAATCGGTGATGGTCAACTCGAATCCGGAGACGGTTTCGACCGACTACGACGTCTCAGACAGGCTCTACTTCGAACCCTTGACACTCGAGGATGTGATTAACATAGCGAAGGTCGAGAAGCCCGAAGGAATTATCGTGCAGCTTGGTGGTCAAACGCCGTTGAAACTGGCGAGACGATTGGAAGCAGCCGGATTCAAGATTCTCGGTACATCAGTCGACTCGATCGATATGGCCGAGGACAGAGCCAGATTCGGAGAGCTGATTACGAGAATCGGATTAAAACAGCCTTCCGGCAGCATTGCTTTCAACGAAGCGCAAGCGGTATCCGTGGCCGAGAAGGTCGGGTACCCAGTCCTGGTACGCCCCAGCTATGTCTTGGGTGGTCAGGCCATGCAGATTATCTACAATCGAGATGACCTGGAGGACTGGCTGGAGAGAGGCTTTCAATCTTCGTCCAAGCAATCAGTTCTTATCGATCAATTTCTGGAGAATGCCGTCGAGATTGACGTCGATGCAATTTCTGATGGACGCGCCACCATTATCGCAGGCATCATGGAGCACGTAGAACAGGCCGGTATCCACTCCGGCGACAGCACATGCGTGTTGCCGACTCAAACGATTCCACTCAAGATGATTGAAGAGATTCGCAAGGCGACTCTGGCAATCGCGACGGAACTCAACGTCAAAGGACTGATGAACATACAGTTCGCCGTCAAAGACGACGAGCTCTACGTGCTTGAGGTCAACCCAAGAGCATCGAGGACAATACCATTCGTCTCGAAAGCGACCAGCGTTCCGTGGGCAAAGATGGCTGCCGGAGTAATGGTCGGCAAGAGCCTCTCCGACCTTGGGCTCTCGCCGCGACACATCCCACCGCACGTCGCCGTCAAATCGGTCGTCATTCCATTCGAGCGCTTCCCAGGCGCAGTCATCTCCCTCGGTCCCGAGATGAGATCGACCGGCGAAGTGATGGGTATCGCGACCAGATTCGACCTCGCCTTCGCCAAAGCGCAGGTGGCCACAGGACAATCGTTGCCTGTAAAAGGCAGCGTGTTCGTAAGCGTCACCGATCAGTACAAGCAGGACATCGTCCCGATCGCACAGAATCTCTACCAACTGGGCTTCCAATTGATTGCAACCAGAGGAACTGCCGGCACTCTCGATCGAGCGGGCATTCCAGTGAAGGTCACCAACAAAGTGTCCGAAGGTCGCCCCAACCTGGTGGACCAGATTAAGAACGGCGAAATTCACCTGGTCATCAACATCCCTTCCGGTCGCACCGCATATGGTGATGATCAAATCATTCGAAGAACGGCTATCAACTACCATATCCCTGTCGTAACGACTCTGTCGGGTGCTAGAGCTACAGCTTCAGCTATCGCCGCGATACAGTCCGGCGGTCTGCAAGTGAAGAGCCTCCAGGACTACCACAAGGAAATCAGTCACGGCGATTCCGCCGCCCGAGCTCGAAGCACCCCATATTCGCCCAAGTAGGAGCTTAGCTCCATTTAACGCAATATATAGTCTGCGCCGCTCGAATATCCCAGGAAGCGGCTCAGCAGTGCATGAGCCGCTCCAACTCCTAATACACTCACATAAAACCCAAAAAGATATAATGTCAGGTTCGAGCGTACCTGGCATGATTACAAGCTTGGACTGGACAGCTCGTGGTGACCAGTTCCCTCAAATCTCGCCGCACACGATTAATCGGCAAGGAGAAAGACAGTGACTATCGAGATTGCGCAGTTCATCGACCACACCCTCCTGGCTCCGCACGCCACTTCGAAAGATGTCAAAAAGCTCTGCAAAGAGGCGGCCGACAACAACTTCTACGCTGTTTGCGTCAACCCATACTTTGTCAAACTAGCCGCTAAGGAGCTCTCCGGATCGAAATGCCAGGTAGCCACCGTAATCGGCTTCCCTCTGGGAGCCAATGTCACATCTTTGAAGGTGCTCGAGACCGAGAAAGCCATCGCTGATGGTGCCGATGAAATCGACATGGTGATCAATATCGGAGCTCTCAAAGATGGCGATATAGACTACGTTACAGACGAGATTCGCGCAATCGTCAAGGCTGGAGGCGACCACCCGGTGAAAGTGATCGTTGAATGCGATCTACTCACGGAAGACGAAAAAGTCGCTGCCTGCAACGCTTGCCTGAAGGTGGGAGCCTTCATGATAAAAACCTCTACCGGATTCGTCAAAGACGGTAAGGGCGCGACCGTTGAGGACGTGAAGCTGTTTCGCTCCATGATCGGCAAGAACTCTATGGGCATCAAAGCCTCGGCTGGGATTCGCGACCATCAAACTGCCAAAGCACTTATCGAGGCAGGAGCAAATCGACTGGGCACATCGTCCGGCGTCTCCATAGTGCAAGGCACTACAGCCGGCGCATCATCGTACTGACAGGTTTCACGACAGACAACAGACACGAAATTGTTAACGGGGGAAAGGACATTGAGTTCCAAAATCAAAAATCTAGCAATCGCGGTGGCATTATCGACATTGGCTACCGGTGCCGCACTAGCTGCCGATTCATCCGACGCCAAAGATTCGGAAGTGATGCAGAAGGCCGAAAAGCTGTATAAGGACGGGAAGCTGCAAGAAGCCGCCAATCAATTTCGCGAAGCTATCCGGCTAGAGCCGGACAACGCCAAAGCTCACCAACGCCTCGGAATCGTCCTGGCTGCTATCGGCACCATAACCAAAGACGAAGCGCAACGCAAAGAGATCGATGACACAGCCATTCTCGAAGAGAAGCAATCGGCAAAGCTCGATCCAAAGCATTTTCTCCCGCATGTCGTGCTCGGGCAAATCTACGCTAATCGTGCGCAGTTTGACGACGCCGTCAAAGAGTTCAAGCAGGCTATTACGCTGAAGCCGGACAGCTTCCGTTCGCATCTCGATCTCGGCATCGCCTATACCCACCTCGACAAAGAAGCCGAGGCGCTGGCAGCATATCGCAAAGCTGCAGAGCTGAAGCCGGATGCAGCGGTACCACATATTAACATCGGAGTCTTGCTGCAAAGTCAGGGCGACTTCAAAGGCGCTATCGAAGCCGAGAATACAGCGCTGTCCTTGAAGCCCAACCCCTACGAAGCCCACGCCGCGAATTTCAACATGGGCAACATCTATGCTGATGCGAATCAGCCTGATAACGCCATTAAAGCTTATCAAGCCGCACTGAAGGTCAATCCAAGACACCTCCTCTCACAAAGCGGTATCGGTTGGATGGAAGCCAAAAAAGGCAATTACGCAGAAGCAATTGCAACTCAGCGCAAAGTCTTGAAGGCAGCAGCACAAGATCCGATTATGGCAGCAATTGCCAGAGGCAGGCTTGCTACCGCCCTTGCAGAGAAAGGCGATACGAAAGAAGCCGAGAAAGAGTTTGAAAAATGCATGGCAGCCAAACCACCGAATCCCATCACTATGATGGAATACGGACGGTATCTGGAGAAAACCGGTCGCAAGGGCGAAGCGAAAAAACTCTTCCAGAATGCGCTATCAATCCAACCGTCTTTCAAACCAGCGAAAGAAGCGCTGGCGAAATTGGAAAACGGGTCAGGAACCAAGTAAACTCGATTGTCTGACAGAAAAATCCTAGGCAAATGGGATTCCGTCGCCATTAGCATCGGCATCGTCCTTGGTGTCGGTATATTCAGAGTGCCGTCGGAAGTGGCTAATCACCTATCTTCCGGCGTCTGGATAATATTTGCGTGGGTGGTCGGCGGAATCTTCTCATTCTTCGGCGCTCTTTGTTATGCGGAGCTGGTCTCGCTCTTCCCCAAAAGTGGCGGAGACTATGTCTACCTGCGCGAAGCCTACGGAAAAGTCGTCGGCTTCTTGTTTGCCTGGTCCGAGCTTCTAATCACGAGAACCGGCAGCGTCGCTGCGATTGCTCTGATGTTCGGCGAGTATCTGTGTGCGCTCTTTTCGCTGGACAAAGTTTTGATCAAACCGGCTGCACTGTTGGTTATAGTGTTGCTGACCCTATCTAACCTGACTGGATTGAAGCAAAGCAGTCGAGTGCAGAATGTTTTGACCGTAACCAAGGTTTCGGCATTGATACTAATAATAGTGGCGGGCGCATTATCCGCAAAAGCTCCTGCGACCAGTTTTGTCATGAGCGATCTGAGTCACCCGAGTTATAGCGTGCTGATGTCTGTCTGTCTGGCACTCGTACCGATCCTCTGGACATACGGAGGGTGGAGAGACAATGTTTTTCTAGCTGGAGAAACCAAAGATGCAGAGAAGTCGGTTCCTTTTGCATTGCTGATGACCTGCGTGATCATAACCGTGATCTACAGCGCGATGAACCTGATGTATCTCTGGTACATTCCAGCCGACACGATGAAGACGACGCCGCTTATTGCGGCAAAATTATTAGAGATCGTCTTCGGAGAAGCAGGCGCAAAGCTCTTCGAGGGTCTCATTGTTATATACGGGCTCGGAGTGATCAATGGACTTTTGCTGACCGGCGGCTTTCTGGCAAGAGCAATGTCCGAAGACAATCCGCTGTTCAAATATCTGGAAAAAACGGATGAGCGAACAGGCACGCCACTCCGAGCGCTTATCTTCAACGGCATCTGGTCCTGCGTATTGGTAGGGACAGGAACGTTCGAAATGCTGCTCTACTTCACCGGGCTCTGGGTCTGGATTTTCTTCGCGATGGTGGCAATTGCGATAATAATTTTCAGAACCAAGAAACACATGGTCGAACAACGCTTCCATATGCCTGGCTACCCGGTGATACCGCTGATAGTTGCAGTCGTATCGCTCGCCCTGGCATGGAGCACCTTCAACTATCTACCGACAGAATCTATGTGGGGCACGGTAATTGTTCTTGCCGGTCTACCATTCTTCTATTTTCAGAAGAAAAACAAAGACTTTGCAAAACTAGAACACCCGCCGTGAACACCGCCATATTTTTACGCAACGATTCCAGCAAACTCACCCGCTAGTATGCCGGTGAGTTTGCTTCGCTGTCGCTCATCTGGGCTTTTAGTGCTTCCAGCGGATTAAGCCGCCACAATACGGAGATGTACTGTTTTCTTACCGCTCCCATCAAACCGCTCTTTTCGCCGACTGTCGTTTTTACAATGGGGATGGCTTCTTTCAGAGCATCGCGGGCTTCTTCATACTTACCTTCGGCGATAAGCACAAGCCCGAGGCCATACAATGATTTACCAGCATAAGCGCTCTCCACTTTGCCGTGACTACGCCACCATTCAAGACCCAGTCGATAATAACGCTCGGCGTCGGCGTTCTTGTCCTGGCGCCGGTACATGTCTGCCAGCTTGCTGCATGTATCGGCGTATGTCGGTGGATCGGTCTCCTTGGTGATATCGACGATGTTGAACAACTTCTCGTATGTCGCGACGCCCTTATCGAGCTCTCCGCGTTGCATGTGGACATCACCAAGTACACGTAGCGGTTGAATCATCGATCTTTGTTGAAGAGGATCGTTCTCCATCAAAGTCACGGCTTTGTTGCAAGCCTCGACAGCCTGGTCGAATTCATCTTGCATAAAGCACACATAGCCTAAGATCCGGTACGACTGCGATGTCGGCCATGGTCCTTTGACTTTCTCAGTAACCTTGATTAGCTGCCGTGTTCGCTCCTCGGCTTCTTTCCAGTGTGCAGAGTTGGCGTAAAGCTCGACCAAGCTGGACAGCGCATTGGCATACTCTTCGGAGTCTTCGCCCTGCTCCTCTTTGACCAGTTCGAGCGCGTCCTTTGCCGCCTCCTGCCTGGGACCGAATCCCTCGACCTCGGTCTTGGCGTCTTTCTTACCTACAACCCAGAGCTTTTCGTGTTGGAACGGTGGATACTTCTGCTCACTAGGGTTAAAGCTGGTGGTCACCCAGAAGATCGGAACACCAATCAAGATAACGGTGAGAACGCCGAACAGCATGAACTCAGAAGAAACAGGCATGAATCCTTTTCTGCGTCCAGCAACATTCGTGCCCTTTTTGAATGCATTAGCATTCACTTCCCACTCTTCCTGAGATGCAACTAGCAACTGCTCCAGGTCTTGCTTCAGTTCAGTTATCGTTTGATACCTGAAATCTGGCTCTTTCTCCAAACACTTGAATGTGACAGTCTGCAATCTCGTCAAGAATGTCGGATCAGCATCATCAATCTCAATCGCCTTAGGCGATTCATTCATATGCTTGTAGGCAGTCTCCAAAACGTTTTTTCCAACAAACGGAGGCTTTCCTGTCACAGCCTCATACATCACGCAGCCGAGCGCATAGATATCGGTTCGAGAATCCAAACGCTTGCCGGTACATTGCTCAGGACTGAGATAGAGTGGGCTTCCGAACACTTCGCGAGTGTGGGTGATGTACTGTGCCGATTTACTGTATTCACTCTCTTCGGCAAGGAGCTTCGCCACGCCGAAATCTATAACTTTTACTTCGTCGACAAATTTTGCGTTGTCGACAATGATAATGTTGCTTGGCTTCATGTCCCTGTGCTGAAAGCCGGCTATTTCGCCTTGCTCCAGAGCAAGGCAGACTTGTTTGAAAATAGTCACGGCGCGCTCGACCGGAATATGACCGGATTTCGAGAGAAGATCTTCCAGACTCTCGAAATTGATTTCATCCATGACGAGGAAAAAGTTGCCGTCCGGAGCGACGATGACATCTTTGTAGATACCGATGTTGTCGCCCTTCACATTGCACAGCGCGCGCACTTTCTGCTCGAAGCGCTTCATGTTGCGGATATTCTGCAGCAGATGCGGATGGATCTTTTTCAAGACTTTGACTTCGCGATCGTTGCCCTTATCGCGAACTTTATAGACTCCCGATAGACTTCCTTCGCCCAGGAAGGACTCGATTTGCCAGCGCCCGTCAACAGCGGTTCCTACCAAAGGGTCGGCTTCGCCGAAAAGTGAGATATCCTTTTTGTGTGCGTCTTTTTCTTTTGCGGTGCTCACAATCGTGCAAACTGTCTTTCAAGGGACTAAATACCACTTGTACTATTCCACTGACAGTCTTTATTAAACAGAGCGATAATTTCAGTGCTTACAGTCGACATCGGCGAGGTCGCGATGACGGAACATCTCGTTGACCTTGGGGTCGACAAATGCGACAAGGTCTCGCTTGCTCGCGCTCACCACAAGCCTGTCGCCAAGCTCGAAAGGATATTCAATGTGTTGCCCGTCGATATACATCGCTCCAGTACGCATCTGCGATACGATGTCGATCGTCTGATCTTTTCTCAGGTATCCACGCAGCAATTTGTCCGCTTCGCCGGGTCTGACGCAGGGTTCGCGGACAACGTATTGGAACGTCGCCTCCGTTATTTGCTGAACAGAGCCGCCCGCCGAGCGCAAAGATCCGGTGGAGCCTGCCGGAGTGCCGATCCACAGTCCAGAGGACCGCTGCTCTTCTCGGATACCGTCTATTTCCAGAAGATATCTACTGGTGGCTGCCGGATGATTGTGAGCTAGAAGAATCTCGTTGAGCGGTCTTTCAGGAAGAACCTTTCCGTTCAACTCCAGCTCGAGACGCAGGATATCCGATGGTGCCAGCTCCTCCGACTGGATGCGATCGATAATCTCGCCGAAATTACTCTGATTGGCAAGACAGAAGTGCCCGAAACTAGAGGATTTCGATGAGTTGACACCGAGAAGTGGAATGCCTTCGAGGAAGTGCGATGCGTCTAAGAATGTGCCATCGCCACCGACAGAGATCATCAGATCGACGTTGCGAACGGGGAACTTGAGATCGATTCGCGCGATAAATTGGAAATCGACTTTGCGCTTATCGAGTTCTGTTTTCACTGCTTCGATGGTGGCAAGATGCTCTTCGTGCGCAATCTTGACACGCCGGACAGACTCATGCCCCTCTTTGAGTAGCTGCAAGAAGCGTTCGTCTTTGAACTCTTCCGCCTGAATTTGAAAAATGCTCTTTTTATGAAGGACGAGTACGTTTTTCAGCACAAGCCACAACTCCCCAGAAAACCGAATGGTAATCAGATGCGGCAAGGTTAGCAGATTATCAGGGCTATTACTACATCGGAAAAGTGTTCACATGCTGATAGAGTGCGGCAAATAGAGCGCGGGTTTCGGTTATACTGAACTTTTCGGAAGAATTGAAGACTGCTCCGATTGGTCTTGGAAACAATGCGGAGTTTTTCAGGAGGTCTTGATGACACTGTCGGGCGCCCAGGTGAGGGACAAGTTCATTTCGTATTTTCGGGACAAGCGTGGGCACCTACACAAGCCCAGCTCCAGCTTGATTCCGGACAACCCAACCCTGCTACTTACGAGCGCGGGTATGGTGCAATTCGTGCCGATTTTTCTCGGCAATGCCGCACCGACCAATCCGCCTCGCGTAGTCACAGTCCAGAAGTGCGCGCGAGCCGGCGGCAAGGACTCCGACATCGAAAATATCGGTCGCACGTCGAGACATCACAGCTTCTTCGAGATGCTGGGTAACTTCAGCTTTGGCGACTACTTCAAGAAAGAAGTCATCCCATGGGCGTGGGAGTACGTCACCAAAGATCTGGGACTCGAGCCGGAACGGCTTACCGTCACGATCTTCATGGGCGATGACGAAGTGCCGGCAGACGAAGAAGCTTTTGAGATTTGGAATAAAACAGTTGGAGTCCCGAAAGAACGAATTATTAGACTTTCGAAGAAAGATAATTTCTGGGGACCACCCGGACCGACCGGACCGTGCGGTCCCTGTTCCGAAATCTATTACGATCGCGGACCAGAGTATGGTTGCAACGACGACCCGGAAAAATGTGGTATCGGCAAGTGTGAGTGCGATCGCTACATGGAGTTCTGGAACCTCGTGTTCATGGAGCTCTTCAAGGACGACGCCGGCAAATTCACGCCGCTCGCCAATAAGAATGTAGACACCGGATCAGGATTGGAACGGGTAACGTTGATCTTGCAAAAGAAAAACAATACATTCGAAACCGACCTGTTCTTCCCGATTCTCGAAGAAGTCTCGAAAATTGCCGGAGTAGAATACACAGGCGGTATAGTCAAGAATCTTCCCTCGACGCCCTCCGAAAAGACTGATAGCTACCTCAAGATCATTGCCGATCATGCGCGCGCAATCACCTTCTTAATCGCAGACGGCGTCAGGACGAGCAACATCGGTCGAGGTTACGTGCTGCGCTTCATCACCCGAAGAGCGGCTCGGTTTGGACGCCTTCTCGGCATAGACAAGCCTTTCTTACATAAGCTCGTCGCCGTTGTCGTCGGAATTTACGGCGAAGCATATCCGGAATTGAAAAGCGCCGAGGCTCTCATAACACAAGCCATACGAGAAGAGGAAGAGCGGTTCGCCAAAACAATAGATCGCGGAATGGCATTCCTCGAAGATTTACTCAAAGAAGCGGGTAATATCATCGACGGTGCCAAAGCGTTCAACCTCTATTCGACTTATGGTTTTCCAATCGAACTGACCAATGAAATCGCTATCGAACATGAAAAATCGGTTGACATGGATGCTTATCGCAAAGCGAAGGAAGAGCATGCCGGTGTCTCGGCAGCCGATCAGTTCAACGTCGTCATAACCGGCGACGAAGCGATAGGCGGTATTCTCAGAGAGCATGGCACCACGGAGTTCACAGGTTACGACCACCTCTCCGGCGAAGGCACTGTGCTTGCTGTCTTGAAAAATGGCAAGGCTATTGACGAAGCACAAGAAGGCGATGAGGTCGATTTGATTCTCAACACCACGCCTTTCTACGCCGAATCGGGCGGACAGCTCGGCGACGGCGGCATGTTCGAGAACGATGAATGCCGCGTTTTAGTTATCGACACGAAAAAACACGAAGGACTTCATGTTCATCGTGTCAGAGTACAAGCAGGTGCACTTCATCCGAAAGACAAGCTGAAAGCGACCGTCGATAGCGAGAAGCGCCTTCACACCGTCCTGCACCATAGCAGCGCTCACTTGTTCCATGCTGCCGTTCGCAGAGACTAGGGAAGAACGTAGTGCAGGCCGGTTCGCAAGTAGGACCAGCCGCCATGCGCTTTGACTTCTCTTTCGAACGTCAACCGAGCAAAGAGGAGCTCTCAGACATCGAGCGCATCATGAACACGTGGATTCAAGAAAATGCCACGGTAAAAACAACCGAGATGGGTCTGGATGATGCGAAGAAGACTGGCGCTATCGCCATGTTCGGTGAGAAGTATGGTGACCGAGTGCGTGTCGTGGAGATGGGCGACTTCAGCCTTGAATTTTGTGGTGGCACTCATATTGCCTCCACCGGCAGTATCGGAGTAATAAAACTCATCTCCGAAGGCAGCATCTCATCTGGTGTCAGACGCGTGGAAGCACTGTCAGGGGCGAAGGCATGGAACTACATTAGCGAGCAAATGGGATATCTCGAAGAGCTGTCCGGCAAGCTCAAAGCCAAGCCCTCCGATCTGGCGGCTCAAATAGACAGGCTACAATCCGAGATCAAGAGCAAAGAGAAGTTGAACGAGCAATTGAAAGAGCGTCTCGCGCTCGCAAAAGAAGCTGATCTTCTCGCGAACGTCGAGACACTGGGCAATGTCCGTTTTATCGCCGCCAAAGTGGACGATGTATCCGCCGATGGTTTGAAAACTCTCGCTACCGCTATCCGCGACAATGGTGACAACTTCGTTGTCTTGCTCGGGTCTGTAATGGCCCCCGACAAAGTCTCTTTGGTCTGTGCCGTCTCCAATCCCTTGACCAAACAAGGTTTTCACGCCGGCAACATCATCAACGAAATCGCCCAGGTATGTGGTGGCAAAGGTGGTGGTAGACCCGACGTGGCGCAAGCCGGTGGGAAGGAGCCGGACAAACTCAGCGATGCGCTCTCCGTCGGACGAATGCGCGCAAGCGAAACAGCCTCGCAAATGGCCGCCCATTAATCGCGTTAAGCTCGAATATTGATCAGGCAAAAATTACAGGTTTGCGCTACAGTACGAGAAATTTATCAAGTTGAGTGCCTGCAGGAGGTTGAGGGGAATGTTTCGGACCGGACGATTGTTATCGTTACTACTTGCTGTGCTATGCGCAGTCACCTCCAGCCTTGCGGCTCTGGCAGCCGCGCCTCCGGTCCGAATCGCGGTCGTGACCGGCGGTGGTAGCGGTATCGAACAAGAGATCGTCGACAACATCACCAACCAAATCCAAAACAATCCCAACGTCGCAGTCAGCACCGTCAATCCTGACTGGTACGTAGTTTGCAACATCAAAGAGATGATGGATCAAATGAGCGGTCAGATTCGATATAACGGAAGCGTTTTGATCAAGACGACGGCTGGACACGTTATTAGCTCGATCGCAGTGCAAAAATACAACCAGGATTTCTCACTAACTCCAGGTACTCCGCTCAACAAGGCTCTCGTCGATCGTGCCGCCAAAGAAGCGACGCAAGGTGCCGCAGGTAGAGCCGTACCAGCGATTGAACAAGCGGTTCAAGTAGAAATGGACACGCGCGAAAAAATCATTCAAGCTCAGATCATGGCTGAACAAGAGAGTTATGACCCAGCAATCAATAGCTTACGATTGGTCTCACCAGACTCGCCACACTTTCAAAATGTCAGAGACTTGATGGCAGAGTTCTCCATGGAGAAAGAATGTCTTGCAGCATTAAAGCGCGCTGAAGCGCTAGGTCATAGCGGCAAAATCGGTCCGGCACTTGCTGCTCTTCGCGAGATCAGCCCAAAGTCAAAATATCGTGGCAGAGCTAATGCATTAGCAGCATCTTATTCTGCCTCGGCAAAACGAAGCGCTCCGACCAAAAAATTAGTGAAATATAACAGTGGATCCTCACAGCCCGTGAAGGCAGGCGGAAAGGGTCAGGACGCAGAATTACAGGCGTTGGACAAAGTCTTGAAGCTAGAGAAGAAAGCCATTGAGGACGCCCAGGCCCAGGTTCACAAGCGCCTTAACAAGTAAGACTGCCACTTCGCAATGACGGGCGCATTTAATCGAAATCAGGCTTAAACTCTCAACTTGCTGTACATTTAAATGCAGTAAACTCACGTCAAGAGTTTCTGCTTGAGAAAGTCTTGTTGCTACAAATCCGGCTTTTGACGAGCCTAATTTCCGTGAGCCGCCAGTTGGTGGTTTCGGAAGTGGTTAATCCCAAGGAGTAGTGTGTTATGAAGTTTAGAAAAACTGGTGCCTTTCTAGTCGCGGCAGTTTTCCTTCTCAATCTGGTCGCTCCACAAGCATCTTTTGCATCTGCAAAAAGACGCATAGCGATCATGCCGTTCGATTCCGGAAGCTATGCCAGCGCAATTGCCAACGTCGACCTCGGTCAGGCAATCGCTTCGATGCTGACAACGAAAATCGTTAATGACGGAACCTACTCCGTCATCGACAGGCAAATGCTCGATTCGATCATGAAGGAACAAAATCTTTCCGTAAGCGACCGGGCTGACCCGGCTACAGCTTGCAAAATCGGTAAAATCCTGAGCGTAGATGCGATCGTTGTTGGCAGCATCACTCAGTTTGGTCAAGAAAATAAGTCGTCGAGCGCCAGCTTGCCGACAGGTTATATCCCTTCCATTCCTTACGTAGGCGGACTGGGCGGCATGTTCGGCAGCGTCCGAAGCAGCAAGAGCAAAACTCGCGTCTCCATCGACGCAAAAGTGATCGACATCAATACGACCGAGATCCTCGCAGCAATGCAAGGAAGCGGTGAAGCGAAGCGCTCCGGCGGTGGTATCGCAGGCTTCAGCTCTGACACCTATGGTGACAGCGCTATCGCTGACGAAGCGACCATTCAGGCTGTAGATTCGTTGAGCGGCCAGATCATCGCTGCTGCGATCAAAATTCCAGACAACCAATCGCTGATTGCAAAATCAGTAGAAGGTAAAGTTGCTGATGTCACCGGTAACACCGTGACCGTCAACGTAGGCAAGCGCGTCGGTGTAAAAATCGGAAGCAAGCTCAACGTCGAACGCTCCATCAAGAAGATTACCGATCCTGATTCCGGAAAGGTCATCAAGGAAGTCTTCAACACAGTTGCCACGATCGCCATCAAAGAAGCTGATGACACCTCGGCCACAGGAGATATCGTCTCCGGCACTGGTGTCAAGGTTGGTGACACTGTCAAGCCTGTAGCCGACACCTCCGTCACTGGAGTGGTGCTCGGTAAAGAAGGCACGATAGGCGGCACCAAGTAGAAGGACTGAGAGCCGGAGCGGAAAATCGCTCCGGCTGTTCCCCTGCTTCACTTCATACGCAGGACAGGAGGCTGGATGAAATCGAGTTTTTTGCGGCGCGTAGTAGCGCTTTTTTGGTTGATAGCAGTAATTGTCTCTTTCTCCTCGAGCGCATTCGCTAAGGAGATGGACTGGGACAAGGAGCTAGCGAAGGGTTACGCTGAACTGTCTATCGGCAACAAAGAGAAAGCGCTCGAATACTTTGCCAAGAAAGTCTCGAAGTATCCCAGTTCCGGCGCCTGTCATACGGCTCTAGGTCGAACATACAAGCGATTGGGCAAGCTTGATGAGGCCAAGAAAGAATTCCGCTCGGCGGTCTCTTCCGAACCCGGATTTGCAGATGGACACTACGAGCTAGGCGCATCACTCGAAAGCGATCAACAATACTCTGAAGCAGTACGCTGTTTTCAACAATATCTGTCGCTCAGCCCTGATGCCAGCAAGCGTAAGAATATCGAGGACAGAATTAGATTCTGTCAGGATAAGCTCTAAAATTTTGGAAATACAAACCTGTAAAAGGGGTAAAGCAAGGTGACTGACAAAGAATACGCATATTTCGAAGGCAAATTCGTTGACATCGGCGACGCGAAGGTGAGCATCAAGACTCACGTCGTGCAGTACGGCACCGGTGTATTCGAAGGCATTCGCGGCTATTGGAACGAGAAGGAAGAAGAGATTTACCTTTTCCGCCTTCGCGAGCACTTTCAGCGCATGAACGACAGTATGAAGATCATGCGCATCGAGCCCAAGCATTCCGTAGACGAAATGTGTGATTTGGCAGTAGAACTCGTCAAGAAGAATGCTCCTCGAACAGATGTCTACGTCCGCCCCCTGGCCTACAAAAACAGCCAACTGATAGGACCGGGACTGCACAACAATCCATCCGAGTTCTGCATGTTCGCAGTACCATTCGGCGCTTACTTCAAAACAGGCGACGAAGGGCTCAAAGTCATGGTCTCGAGCTGGAGGCGCATAGAAGACAACGCCATTCCGCCACGTGCAAAAGTAACCGGAGCCTATGCGAACACGGCACTATCGAAGACCGATGCCGTACTTTATGGATTCGACGATTCGATTGTATTAACCGAAGACGGACATATTTCCGAAGGCTCAGCCATGAACCTGTTCATGGTCAAGAACGGAGAGCTCGTCACGACGCTGGTCTCCGACAACATCCTGGTCGGAATCACGCTAAGCTCAGTCATCGAATTCGTGCGCAGCGAACTCGGGATAGAGACGAGTCGACGCAAAATCGATCGGACCGAATTGTACTCGGCCGACGAACTCTTTTTCTGCGGCACCGGAGCCGAGGTCTGTGCCGTGGTCGATGTCGACAAGCGTCCTGTCGGCTCCGGCAAGATGGGTCCGATGTGCGAACAGATCAAGAATCTCTACCATAAAATCACTCACGGCGAGATTGAAAAGTACCACAAATGGCTGACGCCGGTTTATGCTAAGAAGGGAAGCAAAATCGGCGCCCGATAACTAACCGGGCTCCCATTCAACAGGTCAGTGTTATGAAATCAGGATTGATTTTCTTGAGCGTTGTGATGGCACTTGTGCTGTCTCTTTTGGGCTCGCCCGTCGAAGCTACGGGCAAGCCCAGCGAGGTCTACAGGCAATTTCTGGTAAGACTGTACTGGGCCAAAAGCTGCAGAGACTTCTCACCCTACTTGATCGAGGTGACTCGCGATCACCTCGAGTCAATTAGTGGACAAGAAGCATACGACCAGCTCGTCAGGTTCAAACAAGGCTATGTAGCGAAGTTCAGGGTCACCAACGAAGTAGTCATGGACGACCACGCCTTTATCAACGGAGAAGGTATTGGTCTCGACCAGGGACGTCGTATCAAGGCACACGTCAAAGTGACCATGCAGAAAGAAAATGGTTTCTGGAAAGTGAAATACACGACCTGGACCGGCGTGATATACGGACGCGACAAGTAATTCATTCGCGGGCGCTTCTATTTTGTCGCGCGGGAGATTTCGAGATTCGTGATTCGGAGCGCCAGCTTCTCGCTGGCACCGTGCCTGCCGCATCCACTAATCGCTCAATATCAGGCGGCGCGACTTAATCTGAGCGACCGGATGGCACCATCGGCACGAATCTAACGGGCAGCAATGTCTCGCGTTTCACTTCGCCATTCGCTTGCTTGGTCAGGCAAACCAGCCATTGCATCTCGTCTTTTCCGACCGGCGCTACCAGTCGTCCGCCTACCTTTAACTGCTCGATTAATTTTTCCGGTATCGCCGGCGGTGCGGCAGTGACGATGATCGCGTCGAATGGAGCTTCTTCAGGCCAACCTTTGTATCCATCGCCGGTTCTCAAATGTATATTGCACACACCAAGATCGGTAAGCACCTTTTTTGCGCGTTTTGCTAACTCGTCAATAATTTCTATGGAGTAAACTTGACCTGCAAGTCGAGCCAAAACACAGGTCTGATAGCCAGAGCCGGTACCGATTTCGAGGACCCTATCCTGCGGTTCGAGATCGAGCGCCTCCGTCATATATGCCACTATATATGGTTGCGAAATAGTTTGTCCATCACCAATAGGAAGGGGATTGTCATCGTAGCTCGACTGTCGAAACTCGTCGGAAACAAAGGCATGGCGAGGGACGCTAGCAATGACCTTCAAGACTTTCTCGTCATGAACACCCTTTTCTCTAATTCCATTAACCAGATCAATTTGCTGTTGCTCGAATCGTAATTTGCCGACTTCAACAGGTTTGACACTATTAGCATCCTGCCCACATCCCGCGCTATTCGCAGATACTAGGCCTAACAGCGTCATCGACCTGATCAGATTTTGGAAGAACTTACCCTGATTTTCGCCGTTGTCTCTCACCGCAAACCTTGCAGCAAATTGCCTTATAAAGTCGATAGCGGATGGTCGCATAAATCTGCTTCGAATGAACAACACTTATAGAGCCTAAAGCAGATCACATTTTTTTGGAGACCAGCCTTCCTAATTTTTAACAGAAAAGCGTTGAATAATACAAAGAGCAGACGAGACTCATCGAGGAGGGCAAGTTAAGACTAAAAAGCGCAAAGCCCGCCAGTTGTGTGCTCCGGCGGACTAATTGCTAGAAGTTTTTTTTTCAGAGCTATTTGCTCAGGGCTATCTGTTCCTTCACGACTGCGGTTCGCAAATTGGAGAGAACTTCAGGCATAATCTTTCTCAGTTCTGAGTTAATCATGGCTTGCGGTGTAAGAAGCCCACCGTCGATAAACTTCGCATAGGTAACCAGAGTTTGTTCGCCGCCGTTAACTGGCGTCAACTGCCAGTAGCCATCGTTGACCTTGAAAGCACCACTATGTCTGTGCCACTCGATGCGCTTATCAGCTTTGCTCTCAGTTATGTTCAGCACATAGTCATATTTCCACAACCCGCCCATTGCAGCGACAGAGAAGCTGACCCGTTTTTTGCTGCCTTCATCTTTTAGAATCTTCAAGGCCTTGAGATTCGAGTAAATTTCTTGTGCTCTGTTGTAGCTAGTCAATGCAGTCCAGACATTATCTGCATTTGAATCAATCACAACGCTCGCGACTTGATACTTTCTCTCGCCGACTTGCTCCTGGCGCACTGACGGATTATGCGTGTAGACCGAACCCATATGGGCTACGGTGCTCTGCTTCATAGCTAGAGCGGGACTGTTGACTGCCGAAAAAACAAACGACATGACGATTAGAGCGCTGAGCAAATCAGCCCTACGACCGTTTTTCATAGAGTTTCCACCTTTAAATTTGAGAGGGCGTGGTGCGAGATTGCTTTGGCAGGACGACTTAATGGCTCAAAGAAACCGCTTGGTCTCTAGCCCAAGGTCATTAACGCCGATACTGAAAGAATCCAGCCTTTCTCGAAGTAGCTCGATAGCATTTTGGACGCTCTAAGTAGGACGTTGTTCCCAAGAAAGTCATCGGCCGATCACAACCCATTTATGTCATGGATTAGAAAGGCGATGACTCCTTAGCCAACAGCAAAGACGCATGCTGCGCGCGGTTATCGGGCAAACTCAATCGGGTTAACCGTTGTGTCGAGACTTGCCCTCTTAAACAACTTGCCTTCCAAATTCGGTTACCTGGGTCCCTCGGAGGTCCTGGTTCCATCTCTTCCGGCAAACTTTCCCCAGTCTGCTTCTGCATACTCCTCGACTGGATACTCGCCGATTTTTCGTTCGTCTTCATGGGCTGTCCAAATGACAGCGTCCCTGGTGGCAGCTGCTGCGATTGCTACCGTCGGCTTACTACCGCAATTTTCGAGAGGGATCAAACCCCGTATGGATCATCTTTCACGACTTTTCCTGAGCTCTCGATTGCATCCAGTTGCATACATACTAACTGCGGATTGAAAGTGTTATTCGATTATGCAGAGATAGCGTGACCTTTTGGTTCCGAGGTCCGCCCTTTTAATAAATTGAGTTTGTCTGCTAAAAACCCAAACTGCTCCGTCAAAAGATTAGAATTGAGTGGGATGTGAAATTTGGGAACCAAACTGAGATGAAATCGAAACGATTGCTGTCGATCACTTTTATCGTGGTCGTCTTTTCATGCTTTTACAGCCAAAGCGCATTCGCCCAACAGGCGGGCGAATCGGACAGAATGGACGATGGATCGTTTTCGGTACCCGGCTGGTTCTCGAAAGACAAGTCGGACATCGCTCGATATCCCGTCCCGCTCGCCACACCGTCCACCGCTGGCAGCCAATCGTCAAAAGGACCAGTCGTGGTGTTTGACAAGTTCGGCGGCATCACCAACAAAACAATCTACACTCCAACGCCATTTGGGCTTCAGCCCAGACAAGATTTTTCCGCCATGGCATCCAACCCCTGGGCCGCACCGGGAGCAGCCCCGTTCGCTTATGGCTATCCAGGCATGGGCGGCTTCGGCGGCTATCGTGGCTATACTGGTGGTTTTAGCGGCGGATTCGGAGGTCTTGCCGGTCTTGGTCTGTCCGCTATTCCTGGTTGGGGAGCGATTCCAGGCATTGGCTCTATCGGTATTCCCTCGATTCCAGGCATTCCCGGAATTGGCATGGGCATTCCTGGATTGGGCACAGGACGCTCATTCTCCGGATTTTACGGCGGCTACGGCAATCCATATATACGCTCTTCAGGCTTCTCTGCTATCGGTCTCAATCGCGTATCACGCACTATCGTGGTGCAGCCGGATCCAAAACCTACCGGTGGCTATTACACAACTCCTACAGGTAGCACCAGCTCCGGTTACTATTCCTCCGGCACGCCCGTGATTCCCATGCCGCAGGCGGTTATGCCTAAGCAACCACCCAGAGATTACTGGGGAGATAACGGAAATCCCTTTGGCAAAGACATGAACAAAACGCCCTGGTGATTGCACCACCTTTAGTGCCGCGAATCACCTGTCGACCTGTAACTTTTTAGGCGCTACGTCGGGAAGAGGACACCACCGGCGGCGGTGTAGCGCGACTCCATTGGAATGACCTGAGCGTTTCTATAATTGATGAGGCGTGCCGTTCCACTACTTGAGTGGGCGCCGAAAAATGAACTTCGTAGACGGTCCTCGAATCAGTATCCGAAAGAATGTAGAGACTGAGGAATTTACGATCGACGATCAGATGCTGCCACCACATGGCGAGCACAGGTCGACCGGCAAGAGAGCCGATGCGTGCCGATTCCAGGTCGTGAGTCTGCTCGATCGAACCGATTGGGCAGAATGGAGCACCGTTGAGAACTCTTTCTCCAACGCTTCCTTTCCAGACCTCGGAAATGGACTCCATCTTAGAATCCTCTAGTTCACCGAGTGTGAGCAATGCGTCTTGGAATGCTTGAGATGATGCCTCCGAGATGGGCGCACCTCGATACCAGAACTCAAGGATCATCTGACTGTCCTTCTTCAATTCGAATCGTCTAAAAATCTGGCCGGCACAGCTATTGCCGCCACCGAGGACGGCGGACCGACCACATTCGCGCCAGCCATTCAGTCGAATAAATCGAATTTCTTCGAATATCTGACTGGACAGACGGGCAATCTCGGTTCCTTCGAACTTGATTGAATTAACTGAGACTTTAGCCAGAACAGACCGCATTTTCGCACCATTGTCGTTGCTAGACCTATTCCT
>JAIERK010000171.1 GCA_019746975.1 Candidatus Obscuribacterales bacterium | reverse complement strand
GTACGCATTGATCCAGAGCGCCAACTTTTCTCTGCGGGAGAGCTTTTCGTAGCTTGCCGTAGAAATCGACGACAGCTTTTGAAGGTAAGAAGACAAGCCCTTCTGGTTCTTCTGCCACTCGCGATAATTGACTGTACCGTCGGATACGTACTTACTCAACTCTGTCGAAAAGAGCGCATGGACCTTATCGAGCTCTGGATTGGTGATTGGCCCAAAGTCCTTCTGGTCTGACAAATTATCCTTATGCCGATCGGCATCGATAGCGGCTGACGAATTCTTGGTAGTGGGCTTCACAGTGGTGGGCTTACCTCGAGCCTTAAGTCCCGGATGGGCCACACCAACATGAACCGGCTTCCCAATAACGCTCCTCCCGCCCGAATTCTCGTTGGCGGCATCGGCAACTTGCTGACCGACAAGTATTGAGCAGCCCGAAACTGCCACTAAACTCGATACCATCCACCCAGCCAACTGTCGCAAGGTTGAAAACTCTGCTACTGATAGCGCTATGCTAACACAGTCAGACCAGTCGATCTACTGGGATTTTGGAACCAACTCCGGGTCCTCAGTTGGCGGCAAGTCGTCAGAGGCCGGAGGTGAAGCATCGAACGAGGAGTTATGCTCCGAAGCGCCAACGGGATAAGCCTCTCCGTGAGATGCGGCACTTACGTCCTTACGGACAACTGCGGACTGAACCGTTTCGAGCTCCCGACGCGTCCGACGACGGTCACGGAACATGGAGCCCAGAGTGCCCCAGTCGATTACTAACGAACCGCCGGTCGCTTTGTGCTGTTGCTCCCAGGACATAATCAATTCAAGCGACGCATGATCGACGTAGTCCAGGCCCTCGAGATGCACATGCAGCTCTGTGTTGGGAGGCACGGACTCGAGTGCCTCAGCCAATCTCGGAAGGTTCAGGAAAGTGGCAGCACCTCGCAGATAAATCTCAGTCAGGTCCTTGGGACCGGTGACCGTTCTTATCTCCAGGTGCGAAAACAAGTAAAGCAGTTTAGCAATGGAAAGTGCCACACCAGTCAATACTCCGGTGAGCAAATCGGTCGAAACTATAGTGATCAAGGTGGCAAAGTAAATGCCGACTTCCAGCCGATCTGAGCGCATAAGCTCCTTCACGACCTTGAAATTGTTAGTGAGTTTATAACCTGTATAAACGAGAAGCGCTGCAAGCGCTGCCGTCGGAATCATTCGCAGGAGAGACGGGAAGGTCAGAACAAGCAACAAAATCCATAGTCCATGCAAAATCGCTGACAGACGAGATTTCGCCCCGGCCTGGATGTTGACGGAGCTCCTAACTATGACGCCGGTCATCGGCAAGACTCCCAGAAATCCGCAGACGCTATTGCCGATACCCTGCGCCAACAACTCCTTGTCGTATTTCGTCCGTGCCATTGATTGCATTCGATCGACGGCACCGGCGCTCAATAGAGTCTCAGCGCTAGCAACCAGCGCCAGACCAAGCCCCTCGAGAATGAGATTAAAGTCCGTGAATTGGTTCCAGTCAGCCGGACAATGGACCACCCCAAATAGATTGTCCGGAAGATCCACGTGTTTGATCGGCAACTGAAAGTAGGTAGTAAGAGCCGTGGCGAGAAACACAGCCACAAGTGCAGACGGAATCATTTTTATTTTCTTGACCGGAATCGCTTCCCAGAGAAGGATGGTGACGATTGTTAGCACACCTACGCAACCGGCGATATGTGCCGGTGTCACGCTAGTTTCCGTGAGACGGTCGAACAGAGATAACGGAATCCCGGTTAAGTTTGCAATACCGCTCGGCTTTGGACCATCATCAAGCATGACGTGGAACTGACTGGCAAAAATCAGAACTCCGATCCCCGCCAACATTCCGTTGACCACAGCAGGTGACACGGCGCGAAACCATTGCCCAAGTTTGAAATACCCTGCGACAATCTGGACTGCGCCCGCGATAAGAATGACGACGCCGAGCTTCTCCATTCCGTGCTGAGTCACAATCTCATAGACAATCACGCTCAGCCCCGCGGCTGGTCCGGAAACCTGAAACGGACTACCAGAAATTGGCGACACAATAAGTCCGCCAATGATGCAGGTAATCAACCCCGCTGCGGGAGGCAATCCAGAAGCTATGGAAATCCCCATAGCTAGCGGAAGTGCTACGAAGAAAACCACGAGCGAGGCGAGGAAGTCATCGGCATACTTATTATTTTTCTTGATCATAGAAATCTCCGTTAGCAACAGTGAGAGAACTGAAGGGACAGTTCCTATCGGATGCGCAGAAATCACGCACTACCGCACCATCTTGTTGCCCTAATTCACAACAAAGCTCATCAGACGGCGCCTTGATAGGACTGCTACAACACAGCAGATTGACCTATACGATAAGCTCTTTCTGATGAGAAGTGGAAAAACGGTTCAGATCAATAAAACTCGATTCAACAACCATAAATTCGTAGAATAGCGACAGAGCTGCAATCGCGCAGGATAGCGCAGTAACGCTAGGGCGACATAAAACAGCGAAGCCATCTGGACTAGAAAGTACGGAAGTATCGCGACGAATTTGAGAGGCAGGGGTTCGCTGATGCCGCTCGACCGAAAAATGGAAGCTGCACCTCCGGCAAGAAAAGGATCGAGAGGAACCACATGCTCGGGGCTCATATCCTCATGATGCTCGGGCGGACTTGCGAGAATTGAAAGTGTGCAGAACATCGAGATGAACTGCGTAGCGACGAAAATCAATATAGATAGGAAAGATTGATGGCCGCGATGTTTCATTCGGATGCACAATCAACGAATACGCTGGAAATATATTCCCGATCCAAGCAACTTTTACGCAAGCTAAGGTTAAACCTTACATCGCGCAGCCTCGTCAACCGTCAACAACATACCGAAATTTCCGCGGTTATCCGCTCTGGGAATGTTCGTTATCAGCGTGAGCTATCAAAACTTCGCTAACTCGTTCAAGCCCCATGGACCGCGAATGCACCGTGAGTGGTGCCTTCGCTTTTATCGCTTGCACTGCGTGTGTAAGAACAAGATCGACTCATCGGCCGCTCGTTAATCTCGCAGCTTATCGGACTGAAGTAGTCCAGCGCATCGCCATTGCCCGAATCGTATATAGCCACATCAGGAAGCCACGCAGGCTGAGTGGATACTCCAGTTTTGCCGGCACCAACTTTCATCTTTGCACGGCGTTTCGGCTTTGCTTTACTTTTTCCTTTGGAGGAAGGCTGCAAATCGCCACTCTTCAAATCAGAATGCAATGGCATGCTGATTTGGGACGATCCGGGATAAGAAGATTCGTAGACTGCTGGAGCATAATGGCGACCGGACGGTTTCCTGGTGTCGCTTGCCGATGGTCCGGAATAGCGCATGTACGAATCGGTTTCGTACCCCGGCGGCACTATGTGACCTTGCTTGCCATCATTGGTGCCGCGATAACCGTTGGATGTGTACCCGCTCGCATAGCCGTAATCATTGTTGTAGCTAAAGCCACTGGAGCTGTAACCGTCAGCACCATAATCATTGGCTCCGTAGCCGTTAGAACCAGAGGCATCGCGAGCCCCATATTCAGAGGAGGCATCGTTCTTCCCTGAGTAGCCACTGGAATTGCCAAGGTTGGGGTTCGAATCGTAGCCTCCCTGAGAGCTAGTAAAACCAAAGCCATTTTTTGCGGTCCCATTGGTACCATAACTATTTGGTCTGTAGCCACTGTAACCATTACCTTTGTCATCGCTACCGTTTCGGCCGTAGCCGTCCTCAGACATGTATCCGCCGGTTGAGCCATAACCACCGAAGCCATCCTCATACCTATATCGGCTGTTCGAACCGTCGTTATAACTGTAGTCACGGCGCATACCGTATCCGTTGTCGGGTTCAAATGCGTGTGAACGATCGCCCTTGGCGTATGCGGAGCGGCTGTCTTTGTTGTCGAAGCGCTTGTTACCGCCTAGATTGAAGTCACGCTCAACACCGTAGTAGGCGTCGCCAGCGCGGTTAGGCTCACTTCCAGAGCGCATATTATTGGACCCGTAGCCTTGGTTGTCATTCCGAGAACTGCTTTGCCACGAAGAAGCCTGGTAATCATTGTTGTTTCGGGTCAAGTTTCTAGACTGTGGATTTGAGTATCCATCTCGCCCGTAGACGCCAATTACTTCGTCGTCAACGAGCGCGCCGCTATGGTCTGGATAGGCGTCGAACAACGTTTCGGAATGATAGGCATAGTTCATCGGCACGTCGTAAGGGTCTTTAGAGCCATCGTGCATGAAGTCACTTGCATGTTCGTCTTGCAAAGTTTGCTCATCGAACTCGTGGGAAGTATAAGGAGAACGGTCGGCTCCAGAGCTTTTCGGCGTTCCCTCGGTTGAGGAAGACTTGGTTGCCTGCCTGGACTGCATTTCGTTTTTTTCCAAAGTCGCCTCTGACTTAGAAGCGCTTACCTCGGCAGCAGGCGGCGGCAATTGAGGCGCCTGTTTAGTACGCTGCGACGGCAGCGAGGCGGCAGTCTGCGTGCCTTGAAGAGTTGCTTGCCACTTGACTCGCTGAGCCACGGAGTTGCTCAGAATAACGGGCAATCCAACCTTGAATGTTGGGATTCCGTCATACGTTGAATTAGCGCCTGCATTCGAATTCATGGTCATCTAGCCCTCTCCGCTTCCGATATTGGAATCTTAAAGAGCTACTCTGACCAAATCCTGACTCTCTTTCCATAATACGTTGCGGAAAAACGCAGATAATCAATTCGTCAGGCGGTGGAATCAGCCGTCGTGGCTATAGTCTCAATTTTCCACAGGTCTTCTGGCGAAAGCGTCAGTGGTATCGCCCCCAGATCTTCCTTCATGTGTTGTTCGTTGGTTGTGCCGGTCAATGGCAGCATGCCGATTTGCAAGGAGAAGGCGAAAATCGTCTGAGCCACCGTCGCGTTCAATGTCTTAGCGATAGCCTTTACTGCTGGAGCAGCCATCACTCCCCCATTGGCCGTCAGAAGTGAAAAACCTTGATAGATAATCTTGTTGGCCCGACAGATTCCGCGCACTTCTTTGTCCCAACCACGTGACGCATAACATCTGTTTTGCACAATCATCGGCTTTACACGAGCCTTGATGCACAGCTCGCTGAGCTGGTCCGCACTAACATTGCTCACGCCAATTATGCGAGCCTTGCCTGCGTCGTACAGATCTTCGATTGCATTCCAGACCTCCCAATCGGCTGCATCGAGCCCTGTCCGATGATATGGTCCGTGCAAAACATACGAATCGAGTTGATCGGTGTGCAAGTGAAGGAGAGAGCTGTCTATGGACTGCCGGACCTGAGTAGTTAAGTCAGCCGAAGCATCGTACGGTGTTCGATGATCTTGTCCATTGACCGACGTAAATTTCGTCTGCAAGAAAAGTTGATTTCTGCCGATGCCCTTTTTGTCTAGTGATTGCAGAGCATCTCCAACCAACGCCTCATCATAATGAATGAGTTGGTTAGCTGTGTCGATCGCTGTAAAACCTGATATAACAGCCAATTCGACCAGCCGAGTTGTCTCCTCTTTTTTCCAGGCCGTGCCGTACATGAAGCACGGGACTTCAACCTGGTTGTATGCAGACAGTGTTTTCATCACTTTCCTCCGGAGATGCAGGGTGGAAATCCATTGAATCCAGACCCTTCGGACAACTTTCGATGCTTGGCATCGCCGAACTGTCTAGAGAAGAGATCTTGTCACCTGAAGCTGTTTTAGCACAATGGGCACGCTCCCAGACTGTTGAGAAGTCCGTCAAAATCGCCAAAACCGGCTACCAGCACAGGTTTATGCCTCCAAAGTTTAGACCGATGTCGGTCTAAACTCCTGGGCTATTTTCTCACGGCTTCGAGCGCGGTTGCACAATCGTCCCGAAATTCGTAGATATACTGCAGGTATGGGTCATAAGCTTTCAAGGCGCTTGAAAAACAACGCTTGGCTTTAACACTTTGCTTCTGCGCTAGCCAATCGAGCCCTTGCCAGTAAAGGGCAGTTCCGATACTAGTGAAGAACATTTGCTCGGCAGACAAGCTCGTCTTTACGTACGTATCGAAGGTCTTCTGAGCTTCCAGATGCTTCCCGGAAAGCGACAGAATTCTACCTTTCACTGCATCCCGAAAATTCACCCAGGGATTTGTTTTCATACCTTTCGGTAGTGGGTTTTGCACCAGGACCAACGCTTGGCCACGCTTTCCTTGTTCCATCATACTGATGGCAAGATAAGTCTTAACCACGGTAGGCCATATGCCCGCCGGATCGGGATTTTTTGCGATGTGCTGCTGGGCCTTGAGCAACACTTGCTCGGCCTCTGCATACCGCTTGAGGCGCAGCATCAGGTACGAGTAGTAAACCTCCGATATCCAGACTGCGGTTGGGCTGTCCGCTTCCGCAACTTCGAGCCCTTGTCGCGCAAGTTGAAGTGCGCGATTCTCGTCACCCTGATAATAAGCACAATCGCTCAGCATCCGGTACACATGGAACTTCTGAACGCCGACAGGCAATGGTCCTTTTTCCGCCATAGCCACCAGCTTGTTTAACTGCTCTTCCGCTTTGTGGAACTGGCGGTCTGTTTCAAATGCCAGACCCAAACGAAAGTAAATGAATGCCTGCTTCCTTTGCTGCTCTTTATCCGCTGGCAGCTTAGCAAGCTGCTCTTCAAAGTGCTCCTGTGCTTCTTTCGGTCGCCCTTGCGAGAGACATCGCATACCCATTATGCCTTGCATGTCACAATAGTGCGCCTTGTTAGTCGGATTAACAACACCTTTCATAGCTCTGAAGCAGCTGTCTTGATCACCCATCGCGAAAAATCTTTGAGCGATCTTAATCCTGACATCATCAATCGCGCTCTTGTCTGTATTGGCCACAGACCTCTTCTCGACCAAGTCCACCAGATCGGACGCTGACCGAGGGGCACCATATTCGGTTAACTGACTGGCATCGAACAGCAAATTAGTCCGCCATTGAGAACCTCCAGAATAGGACTGTTCGAGCATCGATAGATAGCGAATACGAGCAGCTTCGTTGTTCAAATTTTCGTAAGTACAAGTCAAACAACGCAACAACTCTATACGGGTCGCCTGAGATACATTCAGCGAAAGTGCCTTCAATCCGTACTCTTCCACCTTCTTATAATTGCCGAGTAGCTTGGCACTAATACCTAGCATCGCTACGACTTCCGCCATCTCATCCTTGTGATCCTTCAACTTTTTATGGTAAGCAAGTGCCTTGAGCCACGCATCGTTAGCCTCTTTCTTCAATCCGATACTGTTAGCCATGGAAGCCGCTCTGGTATATGCCGTAGCGATTTGATAATCAGAATGTGGAGCGTTTCTCTCCAGCATTGCTGCCACTTCGAGCCCCAGTTGGTAGGCCTCTTTGTTTCGACGACCAGACATCCCATAAACGTTCAATCTGTTGTATAAGTCAAAGGACTCTCGTTGAAATCCGGACAGTCCGCTTAACTCCACACTCACCTTCAGCAATCCGTCCTCAACTACATTGACCGCTTTTCCGGCAGCACCGGAGAATTCTCCGGATGACCGCTCGAGCTGATACGCGCATTGCAAGAAGCCATTCGAAGCAGCTCTGTCCATCAAGACGACTTTTAACTCAGCAAGATACTTTTCAGCACGTGCATGATCATTTTGTATTTGCGCAGTTGCTGCACAATACGTGAGTAGATCTGGTATCAGACTGCGATCGCCCGGACGTAATCGCACGATCGCAAGGCCATCATTCAGATACTTATCGGCGAGTTTGAACTCCTGACGAGCATAGGCAATGCGCCCGAGATACAGGTAGTCATAAGCGAGATCAGCGAACTCCGGATCAATTTTGACCAGGATATCCCGTTCTGATAACAAACATCTCTTTGCCTTCTCATACTCTTCATGGTTGAAGTAGAGCTCCGCGAGATTCCGCAACGCGACGGCATGCCACATGCCACCTGGATCTTTCTGCTCAGCGGCTCGCATGACTTGTTTCCATCGCCCCACACACTCTTCATACTCTTTGGTATGAAACGCCGCGATGGCAAGTCGACCCAAATCCGCATCCTGCCTGGCTGACCGACTCAATGTACTAGCGGGTTGAACCCAGCATTGCATGAGCATCATAATCGCCAAAGGTAGGAATAATTTTCGCCGCATGGTGGTCCTGAGACACCGACTTCGCTTACAGATTTATTGACATAAACAGATGACTTTAATCCTGAGCGCTAAATTGTTATTATCCAGGCTTCCTGTTCAGTCAAGCGAAATGACCTCAGAAGCCCGTTCCCCAAAATCAGCGCTGTCACGAATCAACAACCTGAGTATCGGCACGAAGGGCACGATCGTCGTAGCTGCTCCCATGGCAGTCGGGCTCATTTCTTTGATTAGCCTTTTTATCCTGCTCTATCAATCTGAGGCGCAGATCAAGGAGGAATCGAACAAGAAAGAAGAGTTCGCGCTCGCGAACAACATATACCAATGCTCACTCGACTCAGTGGGCTCCGCCACCACCTACGCTCTGACAAAACAAGAAATCTACTTCGAAAACTACGAGAAGACGACGAAGGAGTCAGAACAGATTTTTTCGCGTCTCGAGAAGCTGCTCGAGGATCAACCTGACAGACTCAAAAAGCTTCATCGTATGCAACTTCTCGAACGAGAACTGGTCAGAGGCTTCGGAACGATGATGAACCTTGCGCGGGAAGGAGAAACACCCGCCGATTTTCTAAAGATCAGAGGCGTTAAGTCGCACAGCCAGGCGCTGGCGAGGCAGTTCACCGAAGAGATCGCCAGCTTCAGAGACACCACTGTCACCTCGAATGAAGGGGAAGCCTGGAGAAAACAACTTGCTCCGATCCTGATTACGATAGCCCTACTCATCAATTTGCTGGCGATTCTCCTATCTGTTTACTTCAACCGCAACATCACGCGCAGACTCAATCTTGTTAGAGATAACGCCATGCTTTTGGCAGCTGGAGCCCCGCTTCACTCACAGTCAACCGGACAGGATGAGGTGGCAAAACTCGATACAATGTTCCATCGCATGGCGAAATCGTTGCACGAAGCTACTTTGCGAGAACGTGCACTGGTTGACAATGCCCTTGATGTGATCTGCTCTATCGATACGAGCAATCGTTTTACCGAAGTAAATTCGGCTTCCAGAGAGGCGTGGGGATATGAAGCATCGGATTTGATGGGAAAACGAATTGTCGAGATCATAGCGAAAGAAGATGTCGATGCGACGATCAACACGCTGAAAGAGCTGGCGGACGGCAAACAACTTTTCGGAATGGAGAACAGAATCGTCAAAGCGGATGGTGAAATCGTGCAGGCGTTTTGGTCACTGCACTGGTCTCCAGAAGAAAAAACATATTTTTGTGTCATTCACGACATTACTGAAAGACATGAAATCGAGCGCATGAAGCGCGAGTTTGTAGCCATGGTGAGCCACGATCTAAGATCTCCACTGACGTCTTTGCAGGGCACGCTCTCTCTATTGGAGACCACCCGGTTCGGCGAACTCAACGACACAGGCATTACCATGGTCAAGCGAGCAGATCGTGACCTCGCACGGCTCATTCAGCTCATCGACGGACTGCTTGACCTGGAAAAGATTCAGGCAGGCAAGATGATCCTGGAGAAAAATACAGTGGATCTTCTCACTGTGATCGAACGCTCGGTCAGCTCAGTTTCCTACCTGTTCGAACAGAAAAACATCAAAGTAGAGATCGCAGAAAACCCGGTCGAAGTGTTCGCCGACTCATCAAAGTTGGTGCAAGTAGTCATTAACCTGCTTTCCAATGCGTCGAAGTTTTCTCCTAGAAACAGCACTGTCTCTATCTTCTGCGAAGACTTCGATTCGTATGCGGAGATCCGCATAAAAGACCAGGGACGTGGGATTCCAGCGGCAAAACTGAATAGCGTATTCGAGCGCTTCCAGCAGGTCGAAGCGAAAGACCATTCGGAGAAGGGCGGAAAGGGACTGGGACTCACTATATGCAAGGCAATAGTCGAAGCCCATGGTGGCACAATTGGTGTTGAGAGTGTCGAGGGCGAGGGCAGCACATTCTGGCTGCGCATTCCGCAACCGGAATAAACTTTCTTGGACGATAAGCCATGCGCGGCGAACCTCAACTCAAACCGTAGGGACGAACCATCACTCGCCCATTGCCTTTTGATATCTGCAAACAGTTAATCCGGCTCGGTCACGCGACAACGAGCAGTTTCCGAAACTCACCCAATCACGCTCACGATTGGCCTATTCGCGAATCATCAAAGTTCGGCGCACAGAAGCCCGTCAGTCCGAATTCTTGCCGAAGGCGATCAGCATGATTGTCTGCACTTTCAAAGCAGATACAATTGTCGCAGGCTAGATACTTATATTATCGGCAGGTGTAATCAAGAACCCAATGAGGCATATAGCTCTACGGGCTCATACGAGAGAAGGGTATGGCAAAGATTCTGGTTGTAGAAGACGATCACTCGGTTGCGCAATCAATCGAGGAGTTCCTCAAGGCTGAACAGCACACCGTTGACGTCGTTCATGACGGTCAAGATGCGCTGGAGCGCCTGGATGTCTTCCACTACGACGCAATGGTGCTCGACTGGAATTTGCCTCGACTCAACGGCATCGACGTTTGCAAGGCTACTCGTGCCGGCGGCAGCTCTATGCTCATCATTATGCTCACCGGAAAGACAGATCTGGACGCCAGACTGACCGGTCTCGATACCGGCGCCGACGATTATATGACCAAGCCTTTTCATCCAAGCGAGCTTGCAGCGCGCGTTCGTGCATTGCTCCGTCGACCGGCGATGGTGCAAGACGAGGTGCTAAAGAAAGGCGATCTGGTCGTCAACACCCACACCAGAAAAGTCACCAAAGCCGAAAAAGAGGTTGCGCTCCAACCGATGGAGTACAAGTTGCTTGAGTTCTTCCTGCGACATCCAGACCGCCTATTCAGCTCCGAGGCGCTCTTGCGACGCTGCTGGTCAGACGAAGCGGATATCTCACTTGACGCGATCTACACATGCATTCGAAGACTGCGAAAAAAGCTTGACATGGAGAAGGACACGTCAATAATCAGAACCGTCCACTCCGTAGGATACATATTAGACTCGGAAGATCAGAAGTAGTGGCATAGGCGCCGCCTATCACATTCGAGCACGACGGTCGAGGAGCTGAGTCAGCGATTCAAGATCATACGCAGGCGTGCTGCAGACCCCGTCTCCGCAGGAGAAAGCAGCGGCTTTGGGAAGCTCAGGGTACTCGACATCCATGTTAGGTAAATTACCTTCGTTGCGATCGTACCATTCGATACGTCGGTAGACCGACGGTGTTTTCAATGCAGCCATATACAGGGTGCGCGCCTGCGGATCACCTTTGCCACCAACGATGGTGACGTGAAAAGGCGGTGCTCCAGCCTGACGATCGGCTAGTAGAACCCCAGCAACGAGGATCTTACGCTGGCGGGCCACACTCGGAGTAGACAGGTAGCGCATAGTTTGTTCCGTCATCTTCTTGTATGACGCTTTGCCGGTGACGTGGAACAAACCATTGCTGAAGCGAGCCAGCATTATGTTTTCATCTAATAGCGGCACAGGCTTCGCCACCCCGCTTTTCGCAGGGTCTGCAGTGACATAACCAGCAGATTTTCCATCAGCGGACAGATTGTCGAAGTGGCTTCCAATAAAATCAGCTGCGCCCTGCGCACGTGCAAGCCAGTGCTTATCGGCAGTTGCCTCGTAAAGGCTCAAAAACGCGCGCCCCATAGCTAGCGAATCACCAAGAAATGGCCCAGCGGTATCCTTAGCGTCATGGCTGAAGCCACCACCTTCAACTGAGCGATTATCGATGATCCACTTCGCGGCTTTCGAGGCGATATCCAGATACTTAGTATCGCCTGTCGCCATATAAAGCTCGACGAATCCATTGATAGCCCAGCCGTTCTCCTGCGAGTAAATATGTTTGTCTACACGCGGAATGCCCCGCTTTCGCCTGTCGGCGTCGCTGAGCGTGAAATAGTCTTCGCTATGTTGACCAGGAATGAGATCAGCATCCTGACTGGTATAGAAGGCGCCGTCCGGTGAGGTCAGAAAATTTTCAAGATAGGAGGCGATGCTTTTCGCGGCATTGAGATAAGACTCCTTCTTGTACAACATGCTTCCCAAAGAATAGATTCTGAGGTTTTCACCTTGCATCTGCATGATCTTTTCAAAATGCTTGTGCTCCCAATCTCCATCGGTCGAGTATTGATATACCCCGCCCCAAACAGGGTCGAGAAGATTCAATTGCGCATCAAGCGTGGTGGTGGCCCGCTTCTCTGATTCCTTGTCGCCGCCCAGGCCAAGCTGCATAGCATATTCGACGCTGTCCCAATCGAGGAATTTGTGAAAGGTCCCCCAGGCACCATTTTTAGTATCATATCCTTGAATATGTTTGTTGTTGAGCTCGTCTCTAAGCTCCTTGCTGAGGAAACTCTCGGTTTGATAGGTCGCCTGTTGCGCCGATCCGTCCTCAGGAGTCGGGTCTGCAATTATGGCTTTCAACAGGCGGGTCATGCGCTCAGGTGGAATATATCCCTGCCGCTTCACGATCTCCTTTCCATCAGCATTGAAGATAATCGTCGCTGGCCATCCAAAATCCTCGTATTTATGGCTCAAATCGGGACGCGAATCCTGGTCTACTTTTACGAGAATATATCTGGAGTTCAAGAGCTTCTTAACGTCTGAATTGCTGTATGTCTGCTCGTCCATGACATGGCACCAGTGACACCAAACCGCCTCGAGGTCGAGGAGAATGAACTTCTTCTCGCGTTTGGCTTGTTCGAAAAGCGAATCATCCCACTTGTGCCAAACCAGACCGCTGGGCTTCGAGTGTCCCGCGTCTGCGCTATCAGTCGCACAGCTACCGCCGCCGGACAGTCCAAGGGACAACGTGAGAGAAAGAAATAGCCTGGTCCGAACATGTTTCATATTTCAAACGCCCCTGACGCTGGATGTTCCACAACTATAAATAATACCAATCTGGGTCGACCCAGATCGCTCATCGCCCACAATGACTTATACGCCGCATTTGTTTAAAACAATGTCGACGAAAGTTAGGAGGGTGTAAAGCTACTTACGAATCAACGGAATTGGGCTGACGACGCTGAATCCAGTGGTTGAGCTTTTCTCTCAACGCTTCGAGGGTGAACGGAATGCCTAGATAATCATCAATGCCAGACTGCAGACAAACATCTCGAGAAGCTCCGTCGTAGCAGCTCACACCCACGATGGTCACGTGAGTACCAGTCCTCGCTTCCCTGGATCGAATCTTCCTGGCGCAGGCTGGACCATCGACTTCGGGCATTAACCAATCCATGATGACCAGATCGAAATGGTCTTTCTCCATCGCTCTGATCGCTTCCTCACAGGAATTAACGATACGAGTAGTAATACCGAGCTGATCCGACAGGAGGTCAAAGAGCCTGGCGTAATCAGGATTGTCATCGACGATCAGAACGTGCGGTTTTTCAATGGTGCTCTTCTCTTCCAGAGTCTCTGTCTGGTCTATGCTGCTTACCACATTCACATTCAAATTCCCATTCGGAGTACGTTCTCCAGACTAACTACTCGCAAAAATGTTGCAGTCGAAAAAATTAAATTTCGTCGCCTTTGCATCGCTTGCAATCCCACCGTATTGAGAGCTATACCTGGACACAGACTGGCTATCCATTGGTTCAACCGAATCAAAAACTCGCCGTGCCTTGATGCTGAATGAATACATATAGAGTAGGTTCAAACCAACTCACCGAGTCTGGAAACACGTGCCAACCGCAATGTTCAGCACCGCTTTCTCACCTTGCTCGTTCAGAAAGGGATTAGATGATTGGCCGAACAACCAGGAGTGCAAAATTGCGGCAACTGAGGGGAAGTTAGCGGTACTTGTATTTAATTTTGACTACTTGCATGAAGTAAGAATAAGTCCAGATATTTCGACAAAACACAGTGCCTCTTGTCGACCAGGCAACTGGCATCAAAGTCCCTTTCATTGAGCCATCCCATGGACAAATTCGCAAATTGCCGAATAGCTAAAGCAAAAGCTGAAAAACCAATTGCTGCAAAAGGTTTAGCCAGGTCCCTACAAATCAAGTAGAACTTAGGATATTGATAGTAGTCAAAAATACGGCGGATAGAATTGTCGGAATAATTTTGACGATGGTTTCGTGAAGGCTAAAAACCTGAAACAATATCAGTCATAATCAACAGTCTGCTGGTGTCTAGAAACGCCACAATTCAAGAGCGTTCTGACTTCTCAGAGTTCGACAACCAGCTTTAGACCGCAGACAAGATCCCACTGGCATCCCAATTTTGGCAACGGGCTAGATCCAAGTCAGGAACACTACAGTGAAACAGAATTCACAAAACGTTGACTACAGGCTAGGTGAACTCCTAGTTGATCTGGGAGTGACTTCGGCTACCGAGATCACGAAGGGGTTGAAAGTGGCAGCACATACGTCACTTCCGCTCGGAAAGACCCTGGTCATGCTGGACTGCGTTCCAGACTATGTAATACGTTCAGTTGTCGAAGCTCAGTCGATGCTCAGAGATCGGCTCCTAGAGCTAGGTCAGGCGAAACAAGCCGTTGGGATCGTGAAACGGAAGCGTTGGACATTTTCAGAGGCTCTCATATCTCTCGGCGTCGATGCAGGCACGACCAAAGGAACTCGGCTCGGGGAGCTGCTTCGCGACGCTGGAAAAATCGACGCGCAACAGTTGGAGATGGGTCTGGCTATCGCTGATTACTCAGGACTTCCACTCGGTCAGGTTCTCATTCTGTTGAACAAGGTTACCGAAGACAAGGTTAGACTGACCCTATCACTGCAGCGCGAACTCCGCGCATCCAATCTAGAGCGCAAAGACGCAGTAAGGAGATTGAGCACCGCCGACAGTGCTGATGAAACCGGCACCAGCCTCCCTGCGCTGACAGTCACTCCGGCTATCAAAATAAAACTCGGTGAACTCCTCACCGAAGCCGAAGTCGTAAGCGACGATCACGTCAAAGAAGCCATACGATCCAATCGCGACAACAAAAAAATGTTGGGTCAGATACTTGTCGAAAAACAAAGAATCTCCTCAGATTTGCTCACTGCTGCCTTGAGACTGCAATCGCTGATATGGTCCAACTTCATCAGTATTCCCAAGGCCGCCGCCGTTTTGCGCGAAGCGCACAGACTGGAGGGAGCTCCGGACGCTCTGGCTACGGACGTTGACGGTCTGCTCGATCGAGAGGCAAAGAAGATCTCTCTTTACGATTTTCTGCGAATTACAGGCTACCTTACTCGCGAGAAGATTCGCGCTTCGGTGGAAAAGATCAAAGAGGATCCCAGACTGCTCGCCTACGTCATGAGTCACGCGAAAAACGCCAACGAAGCGGAGCGCAGCCCATTAGAAGAGGCGACAGAACTTGCACTTCGAGACACCGCTGCTTTGCGAGCAATTTTCAACGAAACTCACCCCGAAGACAGACCGCTGGTAGACTCGGCCCTGGTCTTTCATCAATTAGTTCAAGAGCGCAAGCTCACGCTTTGCCAGGCACTGGTCAACTTTAGCATCAAGATCAACGGCATAGGCGCGGAGCCGCTCCACGCGTAGTCGTTAATGGTGGCGTCAAGGACGGTGTCACAAAAATTCCACGAAGGTCTGTGAAGATTGGAAGTGGTGACGTTGTGTCACCCACCCGCAAACCACATCTGCTCATGGTCTTCACGGAAAGGTTCAAAATCTATTCGATGGACCTCGATTGAAAACCACCTCTCCGGGTGGCGCTCTGCGTCGATTCGATCGAACCGCACCTGTTTTCCTTCAACATAATTTTCGCTCCAGCTTGAGCTAGTCCTAGCGCTTGGCGTCGGACTTCGCTTCCGATGCTCTCCGCACCTTGAGCTCGATGTCAACTGACTGCGCGTCACCAATGCGAGCGAGATCGCTTTTGAGCGTCTCGACCGGCAAACTCGGCGGCACGAGAATGGTCGCATTCATGCAGAAAAGCGGCGAACCAGACACCGGAGCGCTGATGACTTCCGTGTGCACAGACTGAATATTGATGTCCTTATCTCTGAGCTGCGATGAAACTGAATGAACAATCCCCTCGTGGTCAGCACCTCTCAAAAATATCTCGCAGGCTGTGTAGTCTCGATACTTGTCGACACTGATCGGTTTGGTAGCCCTGGTGGTGACAGAGATACCGTCCTTCTCAAGAGCTGAGAGGTCATGCTGCAGCTTATTCGCGTCCATCTCGCCGGTCACCAACATAACGGCGGCGAATTCACCACCAAGAATGGCCATACGGCTTTCCTCGAGATTGGCGCCATGGTTGACCAATACTTGAGTCAGTTTTGCGACGATACCAGGGCGATCTTCACCCACGGCGGTAACCAGTAAGTGGTTGGTCATGTCGTTACTATGCCTCTACGCGATGTGTCGAGGAAGTCTATCAGGAGTCAACCGCATTTGCCAGTGCATAATCAAGAAGACTACGAAATGTTTGGTTTCCGGCGCCAGGCAGCGCTACGACGATTTAAGTACTGGTACCAAATTGTCACTGTCTGCTGCGATTATGTTTGCACGTTCGAATTCGACCCAAGTGAGGGGGGACATCATGAGGGCTCGAACTTCGAACAATTAGTAATTAATACGACGGTTTGATTCGAACGAGCGAAATGCCCCTCGGGCGACGCACAAAATGCCTCGCCATAGGGGTTGTTCGGATTCATATGCACGACTTGAATCAGGAGACATATAGTGAACAGTCCTATAACCATGCAAACAATTACTAATCAACAAGTAAACGCAGATTCCACAGGAAAGTTGCGCATTCTTCCGTCAAGTATCAAGGCAAAAAAGCTGGTACGACGTTCTTCGAAAGACAATGAACCGGAAAGTCTTGCGATCGCGCAGGGTCGACAGGGCATGCGCCTGACCTTGCACAATATAGAGCTGTATTCGACGGTGAACGGACAGACGAATCTTAGAAGACTCCCAGGGCTTCATGAGAACGGCGACGGCTCCACTATGCTCGTGGATGCGGCAGGAATGATCAGAAGTTTCAAGACCGCACCCACGCAAGAGTTTCCTGAAGGTCTGTCATACAACGATATTCGCCATGACGAACACGGGCACATGCTTTCATGTGAAACCCCATGGGATTCAATGTTTCAGCGCGTAGGTCCAAGCGAACCAACAGGTGTCGCGTGCTGGATAAACAGTCGAGATGGGCTTCCAACACTCTATATCGGCGCCGACGAGCCCACATGGTTCGGTATCATGAGCGTGGACGAACGCGGCTTTCACAGCTATGTCACAAGTGGAAGGTACGAGAGAGTTCTCTATACGCGAGCCGGAGACGGCAGCCTCTGCCGCACGCGTCCCAGGGTCGTCGACGGCATCACGACAGGTTTGGAGACTGTTACTACGCTGCCGGACAAAAGCCGAGTCGTGCATCAGCTCAGATTTTTGGGAGAGAGAGCCGTATTCGAGAAGTCTGTCGAAGTTTTCAACACGAATAGAACAAACAAGTACACCGTTGAAGTAGATGAGTTGAATTCCAACTATCGGATCGTAGAGACTACGGGAATCCTCGAAAATTTCAATCTGGGAGCGGTTATGCACCAGCTTCTGCTCAATGGACTGACTGTCGATGACATCACATCTGATACCACAGCCAGGACGGTGTCACGATCAACCAGGCTAACCAATCGATGACAACAATTTGAGCGCTGAATGACTGACAGAATCTCAGGGTTTTCCTGGCATCGCGCGAAAAGTTCAGCCACCCGATACTCTGAGAATATTATCTTTTTTTGTGCGGACCGGTCTTCGACGGATCGACCATTAAATGCGTGCTTCTCATCAAGGCAGCAGTTTCACCTGTGCATGTCCTCACCACAGTCTCGACAACTGCCACTCGGCCCCGTTTGACGACATTTGACTCGGCAGTTATAGGTCCGACTGGATCGTTGGTCAGAAGATTGACGCTAAGCTGTATTGAGTATGGAAAGCGCCTCCCTTCCATCGTTTCAGGGTCGACATTATCGCCATGGATCGCAGCAGATGCAACTTCATCAGCAAGTGTGACGATTGCTCCTGCATGATAAACACGCGTCGGTTGCATGACCTTGTCAGTTAGTGGGAGTACGCCTTTTGCATACCCATCTCCGATCTCGACCATATCGCCGCCGAGACCTCTGAGCATTGCGTGATTGTAAATAGCCATTATGAGCTTCCTTCAGCATAACTCACGGATCCTACCGCAATGGCAATGCAAAGTCGTGGCGTTCGATGACAGCATTATCATTGCGAAATAATGTACTTTATGTGGAAGAAGGGTATATACAAATACTACCCACCGAATCTTGCGTCGATTCGCTTACAGTATGACCAACAAAAGCGATCAGAGAAAATCATCCAACAACGCCGTTAACGATTCGGGAAGCGACATCGCATCACGGTTTCACATCATATCAGCGATTTTGATAGAGCGACTGCGTAAGCAGGATATAACGTGGGTTCGAATAGCCGATAACGAATCAGTAAGCGCCTTTCAGGTATCGACAAACTCCCGAGTAGATGCGTACCGAATTCGATGGAGTGAATGGCCGGATTCGCTTAGCCTTAACGACCTCACAGATGATACCACTGACGATGCTTGCTTGATCCGGCATTTAGCTGATGGATGGCTGAATCTCAAATCACTGCATGAAACACCGGTGACCGTTCATCTAGTCACCAACGATCAACCTTCCACCAAGAAATTATCGCTCAGCAATAGCAACAATGGTCACCTGGCGAAATTCCTTGCCACTGAATGGAAGCAGGTTTTGCTATCGGATGAATGGTCTCCCGTCTGGAGTTGTATCCAGGGAGCGAGCGCTCTAGACGAATCAGCATTTGTAAATTTTGTGGAACACTGCCGCTTCACATGCTCATTCACACTGCCGGAACATGACGAGGATGATGACGAACATCAACCGTTCTACTGGGTCAAACAGCTCGAGCAATATTTCTCGAGATCAGTTAGCGATCCCTATCTGGAACTCAGCCAGGGAGAACTTTTACAAATCCTTGGTTGGCGCTCCGAGGACGCCAAGAGCTTTCTCAATCCACTGCACGCCGTGTCTTCTACGGTGAGAGACAGCCAACAGAGCATGAATGCACTCCGTCGCACAAGCGAAGGTGCACGGCGCCAGGACAGCGAGCAGACAGCATCAGCTCTCGACGATGTCAGATTTGGTCAGACCGAACCTACAGTAACTTCAGAATCTTCCCCGAGCAACTGGTTGCGCGTGTCTCCGCCACAGGAAGAAGCACAATCGTCTATCTTTACCGGCAACAAGGATAGCGCGAGCGGATCGAGAGAAAAGCGCTCCTGGAAAGATTTGGCGGAGAAAGAGAAGCAAAGCCCGCTGGCAAAGCGATTCAGCGAAAGCACTACGCGTGATACCACCGAGAGTGCCTCGGTCAAGTCTACAAGCAGGCTACGGCAACTGCTTCGATCACAACACTCTGAGGCGGACGGGTCCGGTGATTCGTCGGGCTTTTCGAGTGGAATCGGCGGCGGCCCTGTCGACTCGCAGAACGACACCGGTGACTTTCCTCACGCTGCCGACTGGTTATCGAGGAAGGCGAGATGGGTCAAAGAAGAAGAAGAAGAAGGCTCGCATCCCACATCCGATCCGCAGAATGAAACGGGCGATTTCCCTCAGACCGCAGCCTGGCTCGCAGAGCCGAAGCCACCAGAAGACTGGGACGAGAGCCCGACTGCAGGGGAGAAGCAAACTTCTTCCGAGGCAGTCAATGCGTCAAGTTCGACTGACGAACGGGCTCAACCGATAACAGACGGTGACTCGGCGGTCCAGATTGATGGAGAAGGGGCGGTTGAGGGTGCGGCATCGAATGAACCGTCATCCAGCGAATCTCCTGAGAATGATGTCGAAAAGCCTACTTCCGAAGATTGCTCACAACGGGACAGATCTCCTGAAGAAGCGCGGCAGGAATCTGAGCCACTAGTAGATGAGGACGTTTCAAACCTGGATTACTTCTCCAGGGTGTCGCGGCTGGCGAAGCGACAGGACGGAATAGAAACGAAGGATGAGACGGCCAATCGGGACGCGTTCGAATGGTATTTCAATAACGGCAATGAGCTTTTTGCCGAGAGCCGCTTTGCCGATGCAGAGCCTGAATACATAAGAGCGCTCGAGATTGTCGGGACTCTGGAGACACCAAGTACGGACGAAGAGTTCGTCATACTTCAAAATTTAGGCGACATTTACCTCTTCCTCGACAAGCCGGAACTGGCTGTAGACCTCTATGAGCGCACAAAAGAAATGCGCTTTACGACAAAGATCCCATCGACGAAATATATAGCCGCACTGATGAAGCTTGGCTCCGATTGTGAGCGGCGCAACCACTTCGACAATGCAGAAGTGGCGTACCGCAAAGCAGTCGAAGTGGCTGCAGCCACTCTCGAGGAAAACGATCCGATTATTGAGCGGCTCAACGAAGCCTGCCTGCAGTTGGCACGCAACCGAAGCACTTTATTGTCGCGCTTCAGTACGACCGAGGTCGACAAGATTCGTGACATGGCAAAGCAAGAGACCGATGTCGCACTCATCTATCGGAAGAAAAAGACGACTGAGGCAGAGGTCGGAAGTTCAGACATCTGGAAGTCAGCCAAGAAAGCGGAAGAAGAAGAAAAGCCACCACCTATCTCTTCGAAGAAGAAATGGACAATCGCATCTGTTGCGATCGCCGTTTCGTTTCTATTCGCGTACGCTATTTTCGTGCCACAAAGTGGTGTCAACATTGCTGCGCCAAGGGCGTCAGATGCCGGCAGCGAGTCTACAAACACCGGCGTAGTCACTTACACGAGCAGCGATGATCGAAAGGCAATTCGGCTGGCCAATGGGAGCAGAGCGACAATAACAACCGATGGGAAGGCCCGTGAAGGCGCCTACAAGCTCGTGCGAGGGAACATTCAAGACCTACTTGCGATGATTCCCGGACACTTGCGACACGACTTTGTATTCGTGAAGGCGAATAAGGACACGATTACAGACAAGGATGGCACGACACTCTACGCCAATTACGCACCCGAGCACCAGCTGGTCAGCAGGATGTGGAAGTATGGTGCCCTCGCACAGGGATATAGGGTCGAGAAGAATTTTTACCCCGAGAAGATAGAAGATCTGGCAATCTCGAAAGAGACTACCTCGTATACAAATCCTTTCACCAACCAAAACGATAATGCCATTATATGTAGTACCACCGGAGAATCCACGGATACACCGGTCAGAGACGTAATTGCCCGAGGCGAAGGCTGGGAAAAGCAGCCCTCCGGCGCTCCTGGAAGAATCGTTTGCAACACTTACAATGGTCGATTGTTCTTTATCCGAGGCTACGATCGTGACGGCAAACTGCTGACTAGCGCGGAGCCCGGCAAGTGCTTCTATATCGAGTGCGCCGACGGGTTTGATGTTTCCAAGGACAAACTCAAGGAAATCCAGAATGCGCCTCAGGCAGAGACGACTGAAGCGACGAAGATTCAGAGAAAGATCCGGTATGTGTTCACCCCATCATCCGAAGCAGAATCCATGTTCTCCACGATCACGAGTATCGTGCCTGCTGGTCTTTTCGCACTGGTCCTCATGGCGTTTTTCTACTGGCGTTATCGCATAGTGAAAAAGATTGCCGGTCCGTTCAGCCTCGCGCTCTTCATTTTTACGACAGTACTGTTGCTGGTCTGGTACATCGTCGCACTTCTCGACGTTGCGGTTTAATCGCAAACCATTGAACGCTTACGAACTGGCGTTCGAAGCCTAAGAGACGCCGGTCCCAGTGCGTGATGACTGACGATTCCTCAGTGTCTCGAGATTGAACGCTTGCGAGCTGCCGTTCGAAGCCTAAGAGACGCCGGTTTAACCCGTTATCGGTTACACGCCGTGCGAAAGGCTCTCGCTTTCGGCAAGGCTCCGACGTACACCCTGTTCGGATTTAGGCTAACTACCCACCATAAACAAAAGGGACATTAGCGAGGCTTCTCAAAATAAGCAAAAAGTGAGCGAATTTGATGAGCCTCACTTCTAAATGATGTCAATGATTAGCGAGGCTTCTCAATTTGACTCAATTCTCGGGAAAAAGTAGTAGCCAGGCTAATCATTGCTTCCGGCTTGGATATATTTGCAACGTCTAATCATGAATTGGGATGAACAGTCTACGATTAGGCAACCACATGTTTAGGACAAGTCCAATGAAAGCGGATTTTCTCAAGAAAACAATGGCAGTGCTGCTGATAGCCGCATCCATCGGGGCTGCTCAAGCCGCGCCAATTCAAGTCGAAAAGGGTACAGACAGCGGCATTGAAGCACGAGTCAAGACTGAAACACTCGGATTTCTGAAGGTCCCTAACGGATCGGTGAAATTCAGCGGCAAGACTGTGCTGGTTGGTGCCGTCCCCGAGTGGCTCTTCGACCGGCACGTCGTCCTGAAAGGACAACTGATCAAGCACAGCATCTCCACGGCGCAAGGGACCACATCCGTTCAGGGGCTCGTCTACTTCAATGATGGTGATTGGATCAATTCATTTCCTAAGTTTAAAACCCCCGATAATGTACAACTCAGCGACGGCTCTTTTCTCGTCGGACGAATTAGGGCGGTAAACCCTGACGGAGTCGACTTTCAAGTAACAACCGGGCAGACCCGCAGGATCAAGAATGATGAAATCAGCGCTTTGAATTCCCCCAGAGCTTTTTCGTTCACCATTCCAGCCACAGGCGTGAAGCTCGATCCCAACGCTGGTACTCTGCAAGGTGAGGCAGACAGCATTACATTCAAGGTCACGGATATCGAGAAAGGCAAAAAGCTAGTTGCCCAGAAGGTGAAGGAGCCGCAAGAACCCAAATCGGTACTTGCAGGAGCGGAAGGCGGAGTGACGAAGGGGCAGCTCACCGGCATGATTATGCTTGACGCAGTCAATACTCTTGCACCATTTGTAGTGGCACCAATAGTTGCGCCACTGGGCGCGCAGTCGGCGGAGAACCGACTGCGACAGTCGGATGCCCAGGCTCTGCGCGATCAGGTTAATGGTTCTGCGGTACCGACCAACTAAGCATTGCCCGCACGAATGCCTTGACTGACTTGTGTTTCACCAACGAACAAGCACTGCAAAATGTCGAAAGGTCAGCAACAACCAAACATCTGGCAGGGCATCAGAGGCACCATTACCACAAGAGCTCTCACTGCACTTCCAGATATTTCGACATTGAAGAACCTTTGCCAATCGCTCGCAATGCTTGAAGCTATCATGATTCCGCCCGATGAACGGGAGTTCGACTTGCGCACATATCTATACGAAAGTGATTGGAAACCCGGTCGAACTCTGGCGAAAATGGATAATGGCTCCAACCTATAGCTGCTCCGTGAGCAACGAAGCAGTCATTCGCGGTTTCGGGAAAAACTTGAAGTTGCCTGCGCCGGATAGGTGCATGAGTACCGCGCTGGTTTTGATCAACTTGCTTGCCAACTTCCGCGACTCCGAGTGCTGACTCTTCATAACGGTCTTGACCGAATGAACATTCGCCATGGCGGAGAGAAGCGAGAAATCGGACAGGTAGGCAATGTATTCATCATTCAAACTTACCGACTGAAGTCCACGGTGAGAGATCGACTCGACATGATTTATCGCTGCGAAGTCGGCGGCTTTGTCTCTTGTGATGCTGATGTGTCGTCCCGGAGCCAGGGAGAGATGCTTCCCGGCTACGTCAATCGATACGGAATTTTTGCCATTGTCGTGAATGTTGTAAATTGCGATGCCATCCTCACTTGCCGAAAAGAGCACGATGGCGCCAGCCTTGATTTTCATGTCACCAAACTCGGTACCAATCGAAGTGTCTTGGTTGGGCAGCAAAAGTGATCTGCCGCGCAAACCATTGACGCGGTCGGACAATAAAATGTGGGGCAGGTTAGCGGTACCGCCAGCAGTGACAGATTTGTAGAGCTCGGAGTCGGCACATATCGAACCACCATACTCAGTTCCGTCGTAGCCGATCGAGTATGACTCTTCTTCATCCATGTCTATCAAATTTTCCAGGCTTTCTGAAGCCGAGCAGACAATGTTTTGTGCAGTCAATAAATTGATTGTCGATTGCAGTGTGTTGATTGACGGATTCAATACGGCTGAACCGAGCGTCCCATTTGATTGGGAGTCTACTCGTGAATCCAGGGTCATCGTAGGCGCTTGCGCGCCCAAGAGGGATGGATTCAGGGAGCGTTGTCCCGTTTGATCTGCCACTGCAGTTGCAGTAATCAACGATCCAAACGAAAGCGTCACTGGCGTGGGATCGTCCGGGGAGGAACCAATAGGCGGAGGATCGGCAAAAATAGTTACGTTGCCACCCAGATTGATGTTCTTCGCAGCTAAAGTGTTGCTGAAAACAACATCGGCATTCTTGGCAATGACATTGTTGAGACCCTTGCCACTTATCCCGGCTTGTCCCCAGGAGATTGTCCCCGTGCCGATCTCGGAGGAGTCCACGCCTTTGACTGGAGGCGTACCAGTTACTGTGGTGATTGGGCCAAGGGCAATGGTTATGTCGCCTGCTCCTGGACTTGCATTTGTTTGAAAGGTCGAATCCGACAGAGATATCTTGTTTTTGCTAGTGGCGTTGGTGACCTGGAGCGTGATCTGCGTGTTGGAAGCAACCGACGCATTTTTGCTGCTCAGTGTGCCATCAGCCGTGACAATTACGATGTCGGTTTGAGCAAGAATGCTGCCAGTCAAAGTAGTACTTCCGATACCAGTGTACTGTAACGTCCCACTCGTAGCGGCACCATTGAGCGTCAATCCTTTGGAGACCGTGGGCCCGTCGACGATGATATTGCCCGAGGGAGCCATCGTCGTCAGAGCCTTTACGCCATCCGGTACCTTGAAAGCGTCATTCACAGCTAAAGTGCCGACGGAGCCTATTGCAGAACGAACCGTCAGGCTGGGCGTATTGATCTGCCCGATTATGTCGTTGGCATTGATGTCCGCGCTGGAGCTCAGGGCTACACTCGAGCTACCATTGATGGTGCCTTCGAAAGTCGAGAAAGATCCGCCAGTAGATATCCGAACATTCGGTGCATTGATAACGGCACCTGGCGCAGTGTCCACATCTCCATCAAACCGCAACGCGAACTCTTTGCCCGCGGACATCGGTTGAATGTCCTGCAGTGTTGATGTGCCCGCAAACCTGTTGTGGAGAAAAACACTTCCAGCCTTGCCCGCCGTAACAAATACATTTGGAGCAGAGATATCTATTGGGTGAAGCGCGCTGAAACCGACAGAATTTTTGAACGAGCCGACAAAGACTTGATTGCCGGTCAAGCCTCCGCCTGGCGGCGTCACGAATGTTCCGGCTGAGCCGAGGTTGAGCTCAAATGCATTTCCGGAGAAGTATGTCAGACCCGGGTTAGAATCGACAATCACTATATGTGATGTAGTCGGGCTTCCGATCGCGCTGACCTTATTAGCATCCGTTTGCAGCGCTGTTACACCGGCTTCGCCAACACTGCCGGTCTGCAACACGACATTCAACGACTCGGTGGACACGAAGTTGCTATTGCCTACATCAATGCGGTCCGCGACCAGAGTGACGGATGAGCCCTGCCTCAGAGTCGTGATCGTAGCCTTGGATGCAGCCGAAGTCCACGAGATCTTTCCATTAGGAGTTTGTATCGTCACAGAGTCGTTCGTAAGAATATTTCCAGTGAGTTCAAAGGACGCGGCCGAGCTCGTGACGCTAGGTATCAAGGTCGGACTGCCAGCCTGCAACGTGCCATTGGCCAGAAAAGTGATGGCCCCTCCGCTTGAAGTCGGCTGCGCTCCGATCAGCCTTACCTGGTCAAAACCAGACGCACCGCCTGTAGTATCAACGGAGGGAACCTCGTTAGCCTCGACAGAAGTGGTCCCAGAAATAATGGTAACACTGCCATTAGTTCCATTTCCTAGACCACCAGTTCTAATTCCACCGTTGAACCTTATGACACCTCCGTCACCACTGACATCATAAGCCGCTAGAAAAACATCTCCACCATTAAGATCGCCAGATTTAGCGGTCGGTCGCGTAATGATCGTGACTGGGGCGTCTTTAGTGAAGACGATATCGCCGCCCGCGCCGGAGGCAGAACCGCTGATCGTCGTCTGAATTCCTGTCGGTGGGGTGGCCGGAAGCGAGCCGATCGTGCCACCGGACGTTATGTTAGCTCCCGCTATCAATGTCACGGGATACCCAGAAGTCTGATCGCCGGCAGTTATAGTCAGCTCAGTATTGCTAATAATGGTGCTGGCAGCAATGATCGTCAGAGCTTCACCGACGGTGATATCACCGTTGAGCGTGATAGCTCCTCCGGAATTGCTATAAGTCGGGTCTCCCGTCAGGCATATATTTCCAAGCGCCAGTACCGCGGTATTAGCCACCACATGTGATGCATTACCTTTTTCATTGAGCACACCGGTAAGCTGCTCGACGTTGAGATTAGCTTCACCACGGCCGGCATTGACATTGACCTCTTTACTGAGCAGATCGCCGCCGGTTACTGTCGTATTGAATGTACCGGTGTAGTTTTCTCCTCTAACATTTATTGCACCGTTGAGCGCTTGCAGCGTTCCACCGGTGTTATTGACTGTCAAAGCAGCAGGCACCGGCGTTTCGACCGACACGCTTCGCGTGTATGATTCAACGTGTCCACTGTTGGTTATGTTTGGAGCTTCGAGTCGCAGCTGCCTGTGCGCCGTGAGCTTGTTGGTGTTACTGATCGAGTTGCCCGCCGAAAGGGTGAGATCCCCGGAACTCTGTATTGTGCCTTGGTTTTCAATCGAATCATTGGCACGCAGGTTGAGATTGACTTCGTAGCGGCCGGCGCCGTCGGCGGCCCCTTCAACCCCAGCAATGGGTACTCTTGACGAAATCATCGCGCCGGTGGCGTTAACAATGGTGTCAGCTTCGAAGGAAGCATTCTTGAAATTGTTCGATGTGACCAGGGTAAATATTGATCCCTCGTTGTTGAGATCACCCTGGATCGCGAACGTCGTGCCTCTGCTGAAATCACCATAAGCAGAGACTCTGCCAGGAATACTCAAATCATCGATTCGAATCTTATCGTTCTTCGAAGCAACGTCGGAGAGATTGAGCCTTCCTCCGACCGCAGCACCGCTTGCATCCAGCTCGAGGGTCTGAGAGCCGGTGAGCAACAATTGCTTAGCAGCAACATACTCTGCCGCCGTCACTTCAGAGCCGGCTCCGACCGTCACGGTCTGTCCACCGACATTGACCTGGACCGAAGTGTCACCAAACAGTTTTCCACCAACAGAGATATTCTTACGGTCCGAAGAAAGATCGATGTCGATACCATCCGCCCCGACGATCTTTATACCGCCTTCGCCAAATTGGAAAGTCTTGTTCTTAGTCTTTTCCTGATTAGCGCTGTTGACGGAGTTGAGCCTCATGCTCATGACCTGATTGTTATTGCGAGGTTCTGTCACAGGAGCTCGATCCGGAAATACAGGCAAAATGGTGATCGGACCCGGCACGGGATTTCCCTGATTTCCAGTGGGATTAGTTGTGTGTTGCTTGAAGAGCTGACGAAGAGCACCTCTATCGACACCTGGATTGCTCTGACGGTACTCTTTGAAATCCTTCATAGCACCGCCTGCATGCGCTGCACTCTGAGAGCCGATAAACAAACTGCCCGCCACTGTCACCGACGTAATTGCAATACGCGTTGTGGCATTATCGAATCTCAGCATCTTTTTCCCCTGAAGCTGCGCACAAAATTCCATCGGGACTCGCAACAAGGCGTCGCCCGCAGGAAGCCTCACATCTTCCCGCAGATTCACGTTCATGTGATGAATCCTACATATATAGAAGCCGCCAGGTTATCATGAGGCGGTTGCGCCTGTCCAATTAGCCAATTCACACAATTGCCAAGAGAAGATTATTCGGCGTTTTCGAGCGCTAACACGACTCACAAAACTTAACTGAACAGGACTGGAGATATTGTGGTATCACAAACGGTGCTTTCTAGGCATCCATCACATAGC
>JAIERK010000005.1 GCA_019746975.1 Candidatus Obscuribacterales bacterium | reverse complement strand
ATACAACTGACGAAAGACCTAGTTTCTATTTCATAGCCCAAAAGTTTTCAGCTTATGAATGCAATTTCTACAAAGCAGAGGATATCTATAAACTCGCAGACGCACAGCACAAGGGTTATCCCTGTCGTAATTTTCAGTTCCCGTACATTTTCGATCACAACCAGCAGTTATCTGGAATTCGACCAGTTTTATCTGTTGCCGGCTCGACGCGGGCTGATGATATTAACTGGGCTGGCGCCCAAGTGCAGCTCAAGGAGCCGCTTCCGCCTGGTGAGTATATCGGAGCCTTCGGACCAAAAGGATTTCAGACAAAAGGAGATGACATTGGATTTTCGCATTTTTTTGTCACCAATCTTGGTGCCGTGATCAAGCACGATGCCAACAAGGTGATCGTCGCTGCACTCGACCTTCGCACGCGACGTCCGTGGGTGGGTGCGGATTTGACTGTATTGGTCGATGAAAGCTCTCCACATCCAGTCGGCGCTGCGGTGAAAACAGACGCGTCCGGTATTGGTGTCGTGCATCGACCAAAAATGGTAGATCAGAAGAGCTGGGACAATGCCGTAATCGATGCGAGGTCCGGTCCTCATGTGGCGTATTTTGGCAATTTCGAGTCTTACTCGTATGGTGTGCAGACCTCGGAATTTGCTGATTTCAATACGAAGTTCGAAAACCATGGCTATTACCAAGATAAGTTCCGCACTAATTTCGTTACTGACAGACCGGTTTATCGCCTCGGTCAGGCTGTAAATTTCAAAGGTAATGTGCGGACGACTGGTGAGAAAGGAATTGAGAATCCAGGTGCCGGAACACAACTGAAAATCGAGATTTTCGATCCGAAAAACGGCCTTATCGAGACAAAGGAGTTAAGAACCGATCCGTTCGGATCCTTCGTAGGATCGTTGCCGCCATCCATGTGTCCGGACACCGGTGAATACCGCGTTCAGCTCACATATCCGGACGCGCGCACGGAAGATTTTGGCTTCACGTTCGAGCAGTATCGCAAACCCGATTTCAAAGTCGATGTTGTTGCTGAGCGCATAAGATACGCCCAAGGTGAAAAGGTGCGATTCAAGATTAAGGCCAATTACTTGTTCGGTGCTCCAGTAAAAAATGCCAAGGTGAGCTACAACGTGAGCTCCGAAGCCGATCTCGAATCGAAAACACGGATGAAGGCAAGCACTGAATGTGGTGAGTTCTTCAAGTCGTGGGAGCAAAATGAAGATTATTATCGCTACCGGTACGGTGCGGGGTCTCCATTCGGCGAAGGCGGTGAGGTCGTTACGGACAGTCTGGGTCAGGCTCTCGTGGAGTTTGATGTTCCTGTCTCAGCGCCTACTAGAGACGGTCCCTGGTCTTATTGCTATCTCGACGATAATCTGAATCTCTCTGTTGAAACCACCGATTTGAGTCGCAAGACTTATTCGTCTTATGGATCCGTCCCTGTGACCAGAGGCGGATACACGCTTTTGGTTGATACCAAAAGCGGTGCGGAACACATCGGTCAACCATTGAGCGTGGATGTCAAAACACTCACCTACGATAAAAAGCCTGCGCCTGGAAGAAATGTCACTTTGCGGTTGTCTCGCTGGGAACCGATCGAAAAGTCGCCCGGTTCTTACAAAGAAATTCGAATCTCGACGCATACAGCCGTCACTGACGATAAAGGTTGTGCTGTCGTCAGTATTCCTACAGATAGCAAACTTCCTTCAGACAGTTATGTTATTTCTGCCGAGTCCATAGACGACAAGAAGCGAGTTGTCGGCGATGTAACCTCAGTCTGGCTTTTCGGCGAAAGAAATAGTTATTATTTCCGCGACAACGAGGAGCAGGAGCGCTTTCAAATAGAGTTCGACAAAGTCGCATACAAGCCGGGCGATACAGTAAAAGCGATCGTCAAAGCGCCTTTCGTGAAAGCCGGCGAGGAAGTGTATCTGCTCGCTACCGTCGAAGGCAGTGCGGTGCGAGCGGTCAAGCAACAGACGATGGCTGGACCCGTGGCCCTTGTCGAGTTCCCCGTAGATGCTAGCCATGCGCCTAACGCCTACGTCGCCGCGACAATTGTAGACAAAAAGCGCAAAACCTATTTTGCACAAGGGTTACTAAAAGTAGCTCCAGAAGCTAACTTTGCCGATGTCACCATCTCGTCTGATAAAGTTTCGTACCATCCGGGCGAGACTGCGAAATACAAGATCACCGCGAGAAAACATGACGGCAGTCCGATCTCGGGTATGCAGTTCAATGCTTCCGTTGTAGACGAGGGTATTCATGTGCTTTGGTACGCGATGAGGGAAGGATTCAACCCTCCGCGCTACAACGATATATTTCATGCAATTTTTCGCCGAATCGACAACGAGGTCTTGACCAGAACATCTTTCACTGAGCATGCAGACACGAAGGAAAGACCGGTGCTTCCCGTGTTCGATGCAATGGGGCTATATGTCCTGCATCTGCCTGTGCTTCTCTGCTTCCCCGGTATGAATGGTTCGATGATGTGCTGTCAGGAGTTGGAGTCGAGAAAGCAGGATCTGGAGGCTAAATGTGCGGCGGTGCCCGCAGACAGTTGTGCGGCCAGACCTACCGAAGAGCAGGCTCAGAGCGTGCAACCGTCGACCGGATCGACTGCACCGGCACCCAGGGTGCGAAGCAATTTCCTCGATGCGGCGGCCTGGTATTCATCGCTTGTCACAGGCCCGGATGGTACGGTGTCGTTCAACGTCAAGTTACCGGATGACTTGACCAGTTGGCGCGCCACTGTCAGTGGTATTACGCAGGGCAACATCGTCGGGTCGAGTCAAACAACTGTTGTTGCCACTCAGGACTTCATTGCCAGGTTGGCGCTTCCTCGAACGTACACGGAGTTTGATGAAACGGTGATTTCCGGCATCGTCCATAATCTGTCAACCAGAGATCAGTCTGTTGCACTGACCCTTTCGGTATCGCCGAACATTACGCTTCTCGATTCTGCTTCGGTAAATCTCAATGTTCCGAAAGATGGCGTAAAGCGTCAGTCTTGGCGAGTCAAAGTCACGGCTCCTGGTGAAGCGAACATCGTACTGAAGGCGATAGGAAGCACCCTCTCCGATGCCGAAAAGCGCATTGTCCCCATTCGCACATTTGGCTATCGTGTGTTTCTATCCAAGAATGGAATGATAAAGGATATTCGCGAGGAGAAGAAATTTCCAGTCGTACTTCCGCCTGACGCAAAGTTAGATTCGGGCAGTTTTCAGCTCTCGACCTCTGCGTCTTCTATAGGACCTGTTCTCGGTAATTTCGAAAAGCTCATAGACTATCCTTATGGCTGCACTGAGCAAACGCTCAGTCGCATGATACCAACCGTTATCGCCATGCGTTTAAGCAAGAATCTTGGTGTTTCGCTGGATGAAGCGACCCGGCTCAAATTAGACAAAGCCAATCGCATGGCGATTCCGAAGTTGCTTCAGTATCAGCACGGTGATGGTGGCTGGGGTTGGTGGGCTGATGATGCAAGCGACTCGTACATGACTGCTCATGTCTTGGAAGGCTTGTACTTGCTCGATCAGGCTGGAGTGAAAATCCAACCGAATGTTGTTGAGCAGGGAATCAGTTATCTTTCTTCTACGATAACGACCTTGTCCGCGAGTCCGTGGGACCGTTACCAGGGTGAGGACCACGCCAAAGCGGTCTATGTGATGAGTCTTTTCAAGCGCGAGCTTGATCCTCTGACACGAACCTGGCAACTCATAAATGTCAAAAAGATGTCGCCGGAGTCGCTTGCTTACCTGACGATGGCGTTCAAGAACGTTAAGGACGAGCAGGCTGCGGAGACAACCTATACCAGACTCAAGCAGCTCCAGAATCAATCGCTGGAGTACACCAACTGGGATCATACTAGAGAGATGCTCGACAAGCTCGGCGTGGAGAAGGATGAGCTTGATTATTCCTATCGGGTTACCGGTATCGAAACCACCGCTCTTGCCTTACGCGCGACGGTCAAAGCGGAGCCCAACAACAAAGAGCTACTCGATCAAATATCGCGTTGGTTGATCATGCAGCGCGACCAAAATGGCTGGAGCAATACGAAGACAACGAGCTGTGTCTTTCTGGCGCTTCTCGAGAAAGAGCTGGCCGATCATGCAAATCGCACCACCGATTTTAAAGCGCGTGTAGAAGTTTTTGATAAACTTTTTCAGGAACTCTCGTTCAACAAAACATTCGAACGCGGGGAGAAGGTCGTGACTGTGCCCTTGCGTCCTACTCCTTCGTCCGTGATTGTGAAGAAAGACGGACCCGGTCGGCTCTATTACACCAGTATGCTGTCCTACGATCGACCGCTCAAAGTCGGCGAGCAGCCAATCATCAAATCTATGCCGTCCGATTTGCATGTAAAACGAGAGCTGTATCACGTGGTCGAAAAGAAGCAGTCAGCTAAAGGGGCTGAGAAGATATTCGAGCTCAAGCCGCTTGCTGCCGATTCGATCGTTAAGACCGGCGATCTGATTATGATGCGAGTAAACGTAGAGGCACCATTTTCTATTCCTTACGTGTTGGTCGAGGCGGCTCTTCCTAGCGGAGGAGAAGTCGTGGATGAGCCACCGGTGTTGGAGTCAAGTGATGCGCTTGCTAACTCGTCGAGCGATCACTGGTATTGGTGGACACATCAAGATATTCTCGACGATCGTATCGCATTTTTCACAACATCTCTGCCTTCTGGTAAGTCAGAATTTCGAGCTTTCGTCAGAATGGAGATGCCGGGTACCTTCAACATCAATCCGGTAACTATGCAAGCTATGTATACGAATAAAGTGCATTCGCGATCGATGGCGCACTCGGTTAAAGTTGTTGCTCGCGACTAAGTTTCGACGGCTGGATTGTACTCTCCGGGAGGCATTCCGAAGGTCCAGGCAACTGCTTCTCTGGCAGTCTGCATCTCTTCGGGAACCCGCAAGAAGTAGTGGCGCCTCGTGCCGTCTGGTTCTTCCGTCGAGTTGATGACGCGCACCATAGTAAATACTTCGCCTGTCATATCCTTCTTGTACAGAACTCCACAGTCGTCCTCATGGACGATGTCCGCCCCCGATTCTTTGATAAAGCGCTCCTCGCCGAACCGCTCTATCAAGACGCGGCGCAATTCTGTATTACGCTCCGCCTCGATCATCGAAAGAGTGATTGATTCTTTGTCGATGATGATCCACTCCGGGACGGTCACACCGTGCCAGGAGTGCAATTGAAATCCGTCTGCATATTTGATTGCGCATGAATTTTCCGAATGCAGTCGACCACGTTCGTCGGTTCTCTGAACCTGAGGCCTTTCAATAAGAACACAACAGGTTTCGAATAGCATGAATGGTACTTTGTACCGAATGAGCTTTCGCCATCCTTCAGGAATCGAAGAGAGTTTCTCCCCGTAGAAATTCGGATCGAGAAATTCGACTGGAAAGGCGTATAAAGGCAACCACAATTGCTGTGGAGCAGACCAGGTAAGCGCGCCTATTGCCCCGCGGAAGTAGACGCTAAGAGACAGGCGAAGTGTCGAAAAACATTCGTCCGCGGTCATATCAATTCGTCTCGAAAAGTTGCGCTTGTTGTAAAGTTCGAATGCCATCGACTCCGGCAATTGGCTAAGAAAGTCCTCCTCGATGGAGACGTCATCGTTTTCAGCTCCCACCTCTGAAAAGCTATCGGTGTTGGGCGGCTCGGTTCCTCCTCTCGAGAATGACGAGAGCATTTGTAGATACTGCGTTATCTGCACGTCAGGTGTTGATGGTGGTAAACCTCTGCGAACTCTCGTAAGCGCTGCATTTTGTTGTGGGATGGGACCGGCGTATAAGATGGTCCGCAGGTCCGTATACTGCTTGGAGCTGATAGTGTCTCGCAGTCGATCATCCAGCCTTGTTATCAAATCTCGAAACAACATGTTTCGATCACCGCCTCTGAATACCCAGGGCTTGCCCCAGAGATCGGGCGAAATCCTTCGAGTATGGCTATTCAGATTATCGATCACATTCGTGGCGCAGCGCTGCCACAATGGTTTGTTCAAATTTTGCTGGATTCTTTTACGCCAATCGCCATCGCCTTGAGCAAAAATCGTGGTGAGACCTGCGGCTGCCACTCCTTGCCATGGGCTCTGGCACCAGATTAGCAAAGGCACGCCTCGGTTGTTCACCCGATAGATGTCGCTGATTGCCTTTTCGACAGCTACTTTGTCGACCTCTTCCGTGACCGGGGCTTCAGCTAGATATGAATCGCGAAACGGGATCAGAATCTCATTTGCTTTCTCAATCAATTCGTCGACTTTATCGTTGTATTTCATCCTGATTCAACTCGGCGGTGATTCCATCAAAAAAGCATTTTTCAAAGCGCTGAGAAGGCTCACTTCTATTTTCCCTCAGATTCAAGCCAAATATAGAAGCAAGGCTTCTCGTTGACATCCCAAAGTAGCCTGGTTTATATTTTTCGACAATTTTTCGAGATTTTCAGTAGCCACACTTCTACGCGCTCAGAAAACGCTACAAAAGTCCCATTTTGTCATGTCTGATCGCAGATAAAAAGGAAGGTGCACGATAAAGTGCACCTTCCTCCCCTTGCTGCGCTCTGTGGAATGCCTGTTTTAGCCTCTGAAATTGACGATGCTTAGATGAATAAATGCAAGTAGTGCTGCTGTCGAGTAGAGCGCAAATGTTTGCACTAGAGTGCCGAAATCAAGCGGTTGGTTCATTTGTACCCCGATCAGTAGCCGTCTAGCTTTTGCTAGCGCAAGAAATGTGATAAACACAATCAACAACGCTCTGTATGGTGCGGCCACAAACGCCCAGGGCAGAAGTAAGAGCGCGATTGGATTGAGCGCTTCCGATGGTGCAGGAGATCTTGATACGCGTCCCTGGTGGTCAGGCGTGGACGCGTTCGATGCCGCGCAGCTCAGGCAGTTGAGTTGGTTGGTGATGCCCGAGAAGATTGGATTGACTGCCGAGTTCACAACCCGTTGGTTGGCATCGGATGAGGTTATGGAAAGGCCGAAGTTACTAGAAGTTCCTTGTGATACCGGACTGCTGGTGTTCGCATTTGGCTTGATGGATAAACCTTCCGGTGTAGCTACAGGAATATCGACCGTTGCGACGGTTGCAGCACTAGTCCTTCGCGATTGATCGACTGCGACGAAGGAGGTGAATTGACTGACAAGGTGGTGTTGCAAAGCTGTCGATACTATTTGATCCTTGATGGAATCTACCATCACGCCGCTTTGAACGCCTTCCCAGTCCTGCGCCATTAGATCATCTATTCGGGCTCTCGCCCAGGTCTGACCGAGCTGTCCGGATGTTGAAGTCGAACTGTCTAGAACAACCGGTATTGATCGATGGTAAGGTTTGCCTTGATAGAAGCCGTCGATGTTCACCTTCCCGTGTCCGGGCCTTGTATATCTGGCGTTGAAAAATAGTGGTTTGTTAGACCAGACATCGCTCACTTCGCGTGGGTAGATGTCCAGCAGTTCGATGCCCTCGCAGGAGATATGGACGTCCGTCAAGACTGGGGCCGCGATACGCTGGTAGAATTTCTTTCCGACCGTCTCCGCCGAGTCGTCCAATAGCACGAACTCGCTTTCGCCGCCGCCTTCTCTGGCTATATTCTCTATCAAGGTACGATTGACGCTGTCGCCTACTCCGAAGGGGAACCAGCGTGAGTTGCCTCTTAGAGATTTGACCAGTCCGATAACTCTGTAGTCGTCCGAGACATATCCGTCTGTCATGAACGACACAATTCTAAGCCGGTTGTCTTCTGCCGGCGATTCACAGGCCGCTTCTACAGCCGGCTCCATAATGGTGCCGCCGAGTGCCTTCAAGTCGTTGACGAATGCTTTTGCTTGAATCCGACGAGACAGGGTAAGGTTTTCTGGTCTGCCAAACAGATTCTTGATTCCGTCGTTGAAGGTGATGATCTGAAAAGTATCCTTGTCGTTAACATGGTCGATTACATAATTGAGTGTGTCACGGGTCTTTTGGATCGGGCGTCCCGCCTGCGAGCCTGAGCAATCTACGACGAAAATCAGTTCTCTGGGAGCTACATCTGCGGTCACGACCTTTTGCGGTGGTATTACCATTAGTGACAGAAAGCCGTCATTCCCGGATTTACTTGTGACATATCCGGTTTGCAATTTGTCTCCAGCGACGCTGATATCCAGTACGAAGTCTCGATTTGGAATGGTTGTGAGACTTTGCAACGAGACCAACGCCGTCTGCTTATTTTCTTGTTGGACATTGATCTTATGAAGGCGCGATGTCAGATTTTGAATAGGCAGGCCGGAATTGACCGCGACATTGATCTCTAGATCATGTCCGGGTCGTCGAGCCTGGCTAGCAACATTGACAGTAGGCGGTGGGGAGAGACTCGCGAATTTCAGTAAGTTGTTGTCCCTATTACTAGCAAACTCATCTGATGAATCATCGCCGAAGGGCTGGTAACGAGGTCCCACTACGGTCGGAAAAACAAATTGAAAGTTGCCATTGCAAAATGCGAGAGTCTCCGTGTAGTTAATTGAAATTTCGATCTCTTTTCCAGGCTCTAGATTAGCGATTGACTGAGTGAAGACGTTTGTTCTTTCTTGGTCCAGTAGCGCTGCGGCGTAGCCTTGTCTTTTGGCTGTTTGGTAAATGCTGTTTGCTACTTCTCGACGCGTGATGTCTCCCTTTATAACTCGATCACCAACTTTCATGACCATACTGTCGACGGCACTATTTTCGGATAGTGGGAAGCGGTACTTCGCTTCTAGCTTTTCTCTTGAGTTGTTTCTAAAAACCTGTTTTACTGTCACGCGAGCGCTGGAGCCGAAAATGGTGGCATCGACCTTCGTATGCTTTAGGGGGCAGTGGGCCGCGAACCGACCGCTACTAGTGTACAGGTCCAGTGCTCCTGAGTCGTCGGTCGCCTTCGGCGGAGTGAGTTGAGGAATTGTCGAGATCTGTGAGATGTTTGTAGTACTGTCGACTTGAGCTGTCGCGGTCGGAGTTTGAATAGTTGCACTAAAGCCCTGGCACGCACTAAATATGGTGGCAATAGAAGTGAGCATGCTCACCGTCGCAATAAAAGTAGAGGTACTGTTGTTTTCGTAATGAATAGTGGAATTGTGTTCTTCCGGACCTCTTTCGAGCGATCTGCCGATCGAGTCGAAGTTGAATTTGTGGGGTGCGGCAGTATCATCTCTGTCTCTGGATAATGCCGCGCGATCCGATTCTCGTCGATCCGACCTGATGCTATTTGTCGTCCTGCCAGCCGTCATTTTGGCGCGAGCAGAAGCATACGGGTCGTTGGCCCGAGAGACCGAGTCTTGGTTCGAGTTGTGTGACATTGGTAAAATCCTCACCTGGCGCGGGGAACTCCGCAATATCCAGGTTATCGTCAGTACGTCGCCAGTCCTAGTGACTGTGGTCATGTTGCGGCTTGACCGCAGTAAGGAAAAAATGGGAGCGAGCGGTGTTCGAAATGAAAGCGCTTATCGCGGATATTATTGCCTTAAGATCGCCATCGACAAGAGCTTCACGCGTTCGCCGGTTCGAATAAAACTTGAACAATCGTGTCTTCATGTGAACAACGAGCATCTTTCTCCAGGCTGGCTGGACCCGCGACTTCACGCTTACTATGATCTTTCAGCTTTTCAATTGGGTCGGCTATTGCCGACTGTTGCCACTATTGGAGTAAAATATAGCGACATTTAGACACTAGCTCTGTAGCTCAAGGGAGTTTATCCGTGAATTCTTCTGCACCTGCGCCCGCGCCGACAAAGATGGGCGATTTTATACGTGACATTATCGATGGCGATCTGGAAGCCAATCGACAGCAGAAGGTGATTACGCGCTTTCCTCCAGAGCCCAACGGCTTTTTGCATATCGGCCATGCCAAGTCTATTTGTCTAAATTTTGGACTCGCACTCGAGTATCGCGAGAAGCTTCCTGACAGCGGGACTCGCTGTCACCTTCGTTTTGACGATACTGATCCGACAAAAGAAGATACGTTGTTTGAAGACGGCATTCAAGAAGATGTCCGTTGGCTCGGATTCAACTGGGACGATCTCTATCATGCCAGCGACTACTTCGAAAAAATGTATGAGTATGGCGAGCACCTGATTACTCAAGGCAAAGCCTATGTCTGCAGCTTGACCGACGCCGAAATTAAAGAATATCGAGGGAGCGTTACTGCAGCTGGTAAAAATAGCCCACATCGCGAGCGCAGCGTCGAGGAAAACCTTGATTTATTGCGTCGCATGAGAAAAGGCGAATTCAAAGATGGCGAGCACGTCTTGCGTGCCAAAATCGATATGTCCAACGCCAACATGAAAATGCGCGATCCTCTTCTCTACCGCATCAGGCATACGGCGCACCACATGACGGGCGATACCTGGTGCATCTATCCGATGTACGATTACGCGCATCCGATTTCGGATGCGATTGAAGGTATTACACACAGCATCTGCACCCTGGAGTTCGAAAACAATCGCGAGCTCTATGATTGGGTAATCGACAATCTTATCGAGTATGCCAAGTTTCCTAGTCGGCCCAGGCAATACGAGTTCGCTCGTTTGAATCTGAACTACACTGTAATGAGTAAACGACGTCTGCTAGAGCTGGTCGAAGGGAAGCATGTGAGCGGTTGGGACGATCCTCGTTTACCGACGATCGCAGGTATGCGTCGCCGCGGTTATACACCGGAAGCGATAAGGGCCTTCTGTGCGAGCGTTGGTGTGGCTAAAGCAAACAGCACGGTCGACATGGCTCAACTCGAATTTCATATCCGAGATGATCTCAATCAAAAAGCACCTCGTGTTCTTTCGGTACTCAAGCCGATCAAGGTAGTGATCGACAACTATCCGGATGCTCAGGTCGAAGAGCTCGATGCCTCTTATTGGCCCCACGACATCCCGAAAGAAGGATCACGAAAGGTGCCGTTCTGCAAAGAGATCTACATTGAGCAAGATGATTTCATGCTTGAACCGCCCAAAGACTATTATCGTCTTTCCCCCGGAAAAGAGGTCCGGCTGCGTTACGCCTACTGCATCACTTGTACGGACGTCATCAAAGATAACGATGACAATGTCGTAGAGGTTCATTGCACCTACGATCCAGAGACAAAAGGTGCGAATCCTGTCGGGCGCAAAGTCAAAGGTACGATTCACTGGGTTAGTGCAAAACACGCTATTGATGCCGAGATTCGTCTATACGACCGCCTGTTGTCGGAAGAATCGCCACCCACAGGTAAAGAGAGCGAATTTCTCAATGCCATCAACCCGCAAGCGCTGCAAGTACTCACCGGATGCAAGCTCGAACCTAGTCTGGCTGTGGCGAAGCCGGGTGAAAGCTTCCAGTTTGAGCGACAAGGATATTTTGTCGTCGACATCAAAGACAGTAAGCCCGGAAATCTTGTGTTCAATCGAATCGTTACGCTGAAAGACAGCTGGGCTCGCTCACAGAAAAAGTAGGCAGCCGAAAAGTAGGCAGGCTACCCTAAAGAGTGGTCACCAGATATGGTGCCAGATCTGGCTCGATCCGGTTAATGCAATACTTGGAAAATGCCGACGCCTTTTCGCCCTGTCGGTAGTATGAAGACACCGACTAGTCGTTTGTCTGTCGTCGCGCCCGTGTTATCGACGAGCGCCAGCCAGCCTGCAGCCAGGACGGACATTCCGTTGTCCTTTGCGAATTTGTTGAGCACTAGCTGGGAGTGAGGACTCGTCGCCGGAGTCGATTCGAATCGGTAATTCAGTTCAGCGCATACGGTACTGTTGAGCGTGCATGCGAGCTGAAAAACAAAAGCTTCGTCTTCTTGTCGGAAGCTCTTTAGCACGAGGCTGCCCAGCACATGAAGTCCGGCTTCGCCTTTCGTGAGCGATTTGCATTCTACAGCAGTTCGAAGTTGCCTTATTCCCTCATGGAAGCGCGGGTCAGTGAGATTTGCTTCGCTCAATCGCGGTCGTTCGGCAAATGTGGGAGTGCTTGCCGATTTGTACCCGTCTGTGTCCATCCCTGCCTCTACTCCAGTTTGATTTCTTATCAGATTAGTGTGATGTTCTGACCAAGACCTGACCACTATTGGGTGACAGCACGACATCGTCGCCGATTTGGTTCTGCGAGCGCTTACTCGTTAGAATCAATGGCGGTCAGATCACCGAATGTGTTGCTATAGGCTGATAGTATGAAAAATCTGCTCCGACTTCAATGGTGAAATTACTCAGAGCAGTTTTAATATTATGTTTTGGGGACCGTTAAAGGCTCTCTGTGTGCACTTCTTCGCTAAAAGGTTTTTTTCTGAAATTTCAATCTTATTGAAGCTTGCGCTCGGTAAATAGGATGATCGGCTGTGCATATGCACACAAAAAGTAGTCCCCGAGCCATTTAGCTCGGGGACTACTTCTCGGGTACATCTGCTGCCAACTTCGATGAGCCCGAGAAGACCTAGAAGATGAGTGACGATGGCTGAGGTTCCCTTTCGGAATCCTCGGAAGAGACAACGCTCGATAGGGAATAAAAAACTCCGTCTAAATCTTGAAGAACGGTGTCTCGATGACCTTATCCAGCCACAAGACCTGAATTTGATATTCACCGGGTCCGACGCTAATCTGTGGAGCTACCACTGCGCCGTCCAGGTTGGTTGTTCGTGTGAATACAACACCTCGTTCGCTTTCCAGAATGCGAACTTCTACATCAGGCATGCCATTATCGGCGGTATCTTTTGCGTTGAGCAACAAACGCAGTTGATCCTTATCGACTAGCCAGCCCAGATTGACCTGAATCTTGGTATCCGCAGTCTCTTTCTCGAAACTGCCCAGCGAAACAAGCTGGCTTCCAAGGCCACGCGTTGCACCGGCTGGTACCATTGGTCGCCACTGCATGCCGAGCAGCAAGTCTTGCCATGTGGCAATTGCTGCGTCGCGCGTAGTGCCGACCAGGTCTTTAACTTTCAATACTGCCTTCGATGTTGCAGTGGCAGTGTCACCAATCATTCTTTCGGTGACCCGCGCTACGATTGCTTCATCGCGGGATGAGAGCTTCATTAACTTGGACGCATTCCACATTGCGCGATCAAATTGTGTGTTCTCTCCCGGCAACGGCAGGTAATCGAAGTTCTCGCGACAAAATCGCTCGAAAGCGAGAGAGCACTCTCGCTCGTCTTCGATCATCATTACTTTGTCCAGTATATCGTTGAGAGTAGTCATCGCCGTCTCCTAGATCCTTGCTTCGTCCTTGTCAAGCTTGGCTTTAAATGCCTTGAGTGTTCGGACGATCTTCTTGTCGATGGTATCTATACTCTTGGGTTCCATTTTTAGACACTCGATCAAATCTTCTCGTTTATATCCTTCGACATACTTCAAAATGAAGCAGGTGCGATGGATTCCGGGTGGCAACTCTTGCAAAACCAGCTCAATTAAATCATTAATTAATGCTTTGCTGTCGGGACTGCTATCACCGGAAGTAGAAGTCAGGCTGTACTCCCATCCGAACAAGTCTTCGGGGCAGCGTCCGTCATCCTCGTCAAACATCGAATCGAGCGATGTGGTCCGATACTGGCTCGTTGTTGATGGGCGCTCGTCGAAGGACTTGCCGGGAGTAATGCTTGTAACAGTCATGACCTCGCCATCGATGACCTTCTGGGTAGAGGAGGCTACGCGTACCTCTACCACCTCGCTTTGAACTTCCTTTTTCTTTTCTTCGCGCTTCTTCAGTTTGACCTTGTGATAACGCTCCAAATTCTGTGCGATTGCCTTGTTACAGGCTCCCAGGCAGTAGAGAGAAAGGTTGGCGTCAGGGTGAGTAGGGTCGAAGTGCTGCGTGACCATTAAAAGCGCATTTTGCAAGATGTCTTCAATGTCCTCGTCAGTCGCCAGGCGAGCGCGAGACCGAATGTAGCGCATCATTCGCTGAGGGGTGAAGTCCATCTCCCCTCTTAGGAATGTTTTGCTCTGTCGCTCGTTCATTCGGTTATTCGACTGCTTTCACGCCACCGCTGACATAAGACTATATATGATTCTTTTGATTCCTTGCCAACGACGTGGAAAAAGCAAACTCCTCAATGTTAGCAAATTGTAAGCGAACGCCTGGTTCTGCTCGTTTAATTTGCCAGAGTCGCGTTTTCCATACACATAAATGTGAATTTCAAACTATTTCAAACCCTTGTAAGTGTGCCGCCGTCAGGTATTCTGTTGACGATGGAAACCTTACTACTCGGAATGATTAATCTAGTACTTGGGCTTTCTGCCGCTCAGACTGCGGTATTGCTCAACGGTCCGGAGGTCTCGTCGGGTAGCCAAGTGTCCGATAGTTGCAGAGCGGTTGCCGCTTCTCAAGAGGCTGCTGACTGCAAAGTCGCAATGGGAGATCCAAGTAGCCCGCCTGATCCCGAAGGTGAATATCGGGATTCGGAGGCGCGCCCTCGGTCTGGTTCGCTCAAATTGACGCGCGGTCCACAGGGTGAGGCGTTTGTTACTGAAAGCCAAACCAGCAATTTTCGAGTGCCATCCATTGACCTCGATAATAGTCCGGAAAAAATCGGCGCCGTTCGGATTTCGCAGCAGTCGCCCACGGACGATCCCCCGAAGCTGGGCGAACCAGGCAGTTTGCCGGCTTCTGCGCCGACGCTTCGTCCGGCGATTCGCTCGTCCGGAGAATTGGATGGCGATAAGAAGGCACCGCTATCAGGAAGCGACAAGTCGGCCAACACTGAGACCGGCGAAGGAATATACAAGAACACACCCATCTCGGATCCCGAGTTGGGCAAGTCGCAATCCGTTAAGTCTGATTCAGCGCAATCTTCCGGTGGCGCGTCGAGAGACTCTAAATCCTCTGTACATGACCATGGAGAAGAGTTCCCGGCTGACATAGACAATATCAGTCCGGCTGCGACGACTGCAGATCAATCTCCGGAAATGCCTGATGTGTCTGCCACTATACGCTTCGACGAGCGTGGAAAAGAAGATGTACTGGTTAAAGGGACTGTTTCAATCTTTGATGCACTCGATCAGGCTCTTGTGAAAAGCCCCCGTGCGGCAGCATTAAGATCGCTTTTGCCGGTAACTCAATCGGAGCTGGCAAGGGCGACAGAACAAGAAGGTCCTGACTATACCTACGATCTTGGTGTGAGGGCGGAGCAGACGCGCAGGACTGGAGTGAACTTTCACTGGGAGCCGCCATGGAAGCTTGTTTTTCGATTGTTGGCAGCAAAACGGTTGGTTGAGCAGGCAAAACAGGACCTTTTATCCCAGCTTTGGTCGTTGCGTGCCGAAGTTCGGCTTGCCTACACCGAAGTCGTGGTTGCTCAAGAGACGTTGGAAACGCTCAACAGTCTCTATGATCTGGCACACCGGTTGATGGTGGTCTCTGAAAAGCGCTTTCAGGCCGGTGACGTGCCGGAACTCGATATGCTCAAGGCCAGGCTCGCCGAATCGCAATACGATGTTGAGCGGCGAGTGGGCTTGAGGCGCGTCATTCGCGCCAAGCAACAGCTCAATGTGATTATGGGTCGTAAGCCTGAAGCAGCGATTAGTGTGCCCCGATTACCTGCTTTTCTCAAGACATCTGAGATGGCGACGGCTGCTGAAGCATCTAATCTGTTATTACCTAATTTTGATAAACCGTTCGCGACACTCCCGTTTTATGTAGAGATGGCGATGAAGCATCGATATGAGCTAAAGAGCCTTGACCGCCAGGTGGCAGTCAACAGGGCTCAGCTTCGAAACGCATACGGCAACATCGCGCCAAGCCCGCAGTTCTGGATGGGAAGTTCTGTAACCGGTAACCCGCCGACCGGTCCAAAGCTTAGTGCTTACTACTTTGGCGTCAATGTGCCGAGCAACATCACGGATTTCCAGCAAGGTGACATTGCCAAATTCAAAGCTGTGGCGCGCCAATTGAAGTATCAAACCGAAGCTTTGAAAAACGTGATCACGTCTGAAGTCTCCTCTGCGTACAACAACGTCCTTGCCGCTCGCCAGAAGTTACGAATCTATCAAGAGCATGTCCTGGCTGATTCGTACGAAGTTGCTCGTCTGGCCAGGCGAAGCTACGAAGTCGGTCAATCGGACATCACGTCGACCATCCAAGCTCAACAAAACAACGTTCAGATACGTACTCAGTACCTGGAGGCGATACAGTTGTACCAACAATCGTTCACCGAACTGGAGCGCTCATGCGGCATGCCACTGTTATACGCCGACGAGTAGCCTACCTTATTGGTTTACTCCCAGAGTTCATGTCGTAGACGTTCATTTGAGGACGTCTTTGGCGCAGACTAATAAGCCAGGTTATGGCGTTAAACTGGGACCGCCGGCTTCCAGCCGGCTCCTAGAAGAAAGCTGCGACCATGGTCCGAAGACCAGCTCCAGATTGCCATTCGCCACGTCCATCACTTAGCTATACTTGCCTGTGTCTGTCGTCGTGTAAACGTTCACTTGCGGACGTTTCGAGGCTGTTTCGCTGAGGACCAGCGGCACAACATGTTTTGCAAAACGGCTCCAGAGGGCGAGTCGGCACGTCCATCAGTGACCATTTACGTCGTCGTCGTCGTCGCAATGCTGCGATGTGAAATAGTAGATCATCGCGATGGACATTTTGCACCTTGATTCTGGTGTTGAGATTGGTTAGTAACCGCACCGACAACGGTCAGCAAACGGTCGCCTGCGGACGGGCAGGCGACCGTTTGCTCTCCCGGACCGGCCGTCGTTACTCGCCCGTGCGAGTGACTCCGCACGTGATGGTCACGCCTTCCAGCGCTGCTGCCCTTGGGAGTAGGACAAGAAGCGCTTCTTCTTCGGCGGCTTCCTGATGCCGCCCGCTGCTCGCGAACGCCCACACGTTGCCCATGACCGCCAACCGTTTGGCGTCGATGTGCGCGTGTTCGTCCAACCAGACCTTCTGGAATTCTTCCATGGCCGGGTCGATCTTGTACGTCTTGAGCAGCTCCAGACCGACGACCAACGTGTTGGTCGTGGTCATGCGCGGTACGTCGGCCTTGAACCCGGTGTCCTCGAGGACGGTTTTGGCCCAGGTGAGGCACATCACCGCCAGGTTGGCATGAATCCGGGCGCGGAACTGATGGTGACAGCTCAGAGCCTGGTCGGACCGGGCGGTGAAGAATTCGGCCGAGTCGATCACCTTCAGGATGAGAGGCGACTTCTTCGCCTCTTCTTTCAGAGCGCCCGCTCGGGCTCGAAGCGAGCTGACGGTGTCTTCATTGATCAGGTCTTGCTTGTTGCGGTTGCTCAGGTAGCGCAACCCGAGTCCCAATGCCACCGGAAGCAATATCAGCGCGCAAGCAACGATAAGAGTCGCCAGTGGATCCATAGTGGTCCCCTTTCCTCAGTTGGGATTGTGATATGGCGTACATCGCTGTTCGCCATATCGTCAGGTGATGTGTGAAATTGACGCCTAGCTTAGAGTGGCTATCTGCAGAATCGACTGTGGGGCACCACAGTCAGTACCGGCCGACATTTTGTTATTCGACTTGGCGTCTATAGTCGAATTTTCAAAATGCGCTGCTGCTCTATCTTTGTGTTGTACTGTTTCTTCTGTGAAAACTAACTCTTTAGCTACCTGAAGATAGCACCATTGACAAATATGCTCCAATCGAAACCCCGAATGTTTTAGCAAATGGAGATGCGTTTGATAGCGGTAGCGATATCGCGATTCTTCAATCCGATACATTGTCGCAGTTCATTTTGGCAAGTTAGTGGTATCTAAAGTGGTGTCAATGCAGAAGATCATCCGCAATCGTCGCTAACGTGTATAGCAATATCGGTGGAACCGCAGCGATTATCAGATACGCGGCCAGCGACTGAAACGTTGCCGTAAATGCGTTGAGTCGAGCCTCATCACCCAGTCTCAAGCGGAGCTGCTGTCGGAATTTTCGTGCCGTATTTGTTTTGCAATGCTGGGAATAGCAAGCTGTCGTCCTTCGACAAATTCAATTTTTTCGGTTCGCTGTGCCGACAACTCGCTTTCCTTTTTCGAGAGCATCATTGTGACAATCACTCTCAGATCTTCGTTAATGCCATCATTTGAAGCGTCGTGGAGGTGAGAACAGCAAGTCGGGGCTCGTTGCCTGGTGGTCTGAATCTCCTCCGTTTTGTTTGCTTTATCAACGCATGGCTGATTTGTCGCGCCACTCGACGGCGCACCAACAGTTGTGCTGATTCCACTTCCTAGAGTCGACCGCGGGGAGCATCGTAGAGCCGCATGCTGCACTTGCCGGACAGGTGATTAGTAACCAGGGCATAGTCCTTGAAATACTCGTAGCTGACGTCGCGAACCATAACCGGGCCATTCGTTCTATTGTGGCTTCTTATTCTACCCATGTAGTCGAATTCGGTTCGTTCGGTGACTCCATTGATGTAATCAATCCAGAGCTCGAACAACAGAATTCCATTTTCAAACTCACGTGAGTACCCGTCCGTACTGGAGAAAAAGTCTTCTCGCTGTACCTCGTTGGCCCTTATGAGAATTTTGTATTGTCCAGTTGAGTTGACTATGTTGACGATTTCCAAGCCGTCACGGTGTTCGCTTGTCTTTCTCGTATTTGAGTTGATAAGGGATTTGATTCTTTCTTTGTGCCTGAGGGATTTTTCATTTTGTGGACTAATTGGTAAGGATAATTTCGGCGAAACGTACATCAGCAATCCTCTCGAAGTGATACGCAATACAATCATGCGGGCGAATAGTAATGAAAAAGTGAAGGTCCCCTTATCCCGTTGAGCGTTCTCGCGATTGGTACGGGTCTCGCCACCTGATTGATTCCAGGCACTTATGGAATCGCGGCAAGAAATATTCGAATCCTTGTCTCGTCTCGGACTGAAAGTAGACCTCCTCAACTGGACAGTACTCGGAGCCCGGCGCTCCATCGAAGAATATTCCTGTGTACTGATTACGAAACTCCATGCTTGGGCTGTGATACCATCCCGTAACTCCAAGAACGAATCGGCCGCTGACGGTGAGTGTTTTAGCCTCTTCGATATGAAATCTAGGACCGAACAGACCGGCTTCACGATTGAGAATCTGATTATTGGCTGCATTCCCGAGACTTTCTTTGAGAGCGACCAAAGTGCTCGCGCCGGTTCGATGGACCAGATGATTAGAATCATTGGTAAAAAATGTGTGTGCCGGTTTTTCAAATAAAAACCTGAAAGAAATTGCATCTAGATCCGCCAGGGGTCTGCCCCGATACAGCAAAGTTATCTCTACCGACCGGTCACCTTCTGGATGAAACGAGCGTCTCCAGTTGTTACACATTCCGCCGATTAAGACTTCGCCCTGCACGAAATCGTCTGGCAGTGTCATTCTTCTTATACCGCCGCTTGTTACACGTAGTCCCATGTTAGTTCCTCCGCTGTTGTCTAAACGTTCGAAAATATAGCTAGGATGGGTTTCGGCAAGTTTGATTTCTCGCCTCCCCGAGCGTTCCAAAGTGACAATGCTTCCAAGTATTGGCCCCAGGCCATTTGTTCTTTCTGGTACTGACCGCCTCCATCCTCTTCTTTGGCAGTTTGATCAGATTTTCGCTGACGCTCTTCGTTGTCCCGTTGAATTTTGTCTTTGTCCTCGAAATTCTGTTTGTTGAATTTTTCGTTGTTGTACGGATAGGTACCGCCCCCTTCGCCAGGACCCAGGACTGTCTTGTATCCTGGTGCCGGTCCAAGAGCACCACGCTTAACCACCCATTTGCTGGGGTCAGTAGCTTTTGCTAATGCTTCATCGCTCAATGACGAAAAGTTGTGTTTGGCGCCCCAAGAGTTTTTCGCGATAAATGAGCCGTCCTTGTTAACTCCGAAGAGCATCGCGTGCGCTCCGTGACCGTTCTCTCCGCCGCCCGGCAAGAAGGGAGCATTGACGCCGACCTGACCCATTTTGCCAGTGTCTTTTTGAAACTGCTTGAGCTGCTGCTTGAGGTCTTTTTCGTCTTTGAATATATGAACGTTCAAATCTTTGGGTGGGTCCCAGCCTTTGGCGACGCCCTCATGAAGGAAGAGCCCTCCCTGGTTGCCTGTTTGTTTGTTCAAAATAGCGAGTTCACGGAAACTCACACCTGGACTGTCTTTGATAAAGTCGTACTTGTTGCTTCCATCGGCGTTCTTGCTTTTCAGAAACAGACCTTCGCCGGTGTGACCATGATCGTTTGGACCGCCAAGTTGGTCGGCGTTGCCTGCAAGATAGATGTATCGCTGGTCTGAGTTCTCTCCAAACTCCTCCAGAGTTTTGTTATCTGCGACCATCTGCCCAAGCAGGGCGTCACCAATATGACCTCCCATCCCGCGTTTGCCTTTGGTCCCGTGAAAGTTGGTGTCGAAGTTTTCTCGGGATTCCTCGTCTGGAATCAAACTGCGCGCATCGACTTCGACCTTGCGAGTCACATCTCCGTCTTTCATATTGGCGTAACCGAGATTGGCTACTGACGAAATGTGCTCGACTAAACGTGCCGGATCGCCAGCCTGTAGCATTTGGGTTTGCAGCGACTGGAGCGCACAAGTATTGTGACGACCTTGATTACCGTATTTGCCCGGATCGGCGACGCGGTGTGCGAGATCTTTTACGGCGTTCGCTCTGTCGGTTTCGGAAAGCGGTCCCGATTTGCCTTTGAGCATTTCGTCAAAGGCTCTATTCATACGAGCCATCTGCTGCTCAGGCGAGCCATCCAGATGTTTGGGATCGAGACTGCTCAGCCGTTTGTACGTATCTTCTGTGAGCTTGTCAGCGTCTGTTTTGCTCATCCCAGACTTCTGCAAAGTGTCGGAATAGTCCTTCTTCACCTTGTCAGTCGACAAATCCTTTTCAGAGATCTTGTTGCCTTCGAGGACTTCCTTTTGAGTCTCGGTCGGCTTATCGAACATCATTTTATGGTCGGGAAGCTTGACGGTAGGATTCTGAGTTTGCGTTGGCTTTAGAGTACTTGTGTTTTTGACTTCGAAGTGCTCGTTTCCTGGTTCCGTAGGCTTGGATACTTCGCTTTTCACCTCCATACCTGATTTCTGAAGCATCGCGACTTTATATGGATTTGATTTAAATACGTCGGAGAATTCGAGACTTCCCGTTTTTTCTATTAATGCATTGACATTCTTAGGGGTCGCCTTCGCCCACTCGTCCCTTATCTTTTGCAACTGTGCACGAGGATCATCTTTCGAGCCTTCCTCTTTGCCTTGATCGCCAACGGGATCCGTTTTATTTTCCGTCTTCTCTAAATTTGCCTTTTCGTCATTTGTACAGTTCGTTTTTTGGCTTTTGTGATCTTGTGTTTTCAGAGAAGATTGGAAGTCCTCTTGCAGCCGAAAGCGAGCGTTGCTCTGATTTAGTGTTGATGAACTCTGCGTGTTTTCCGGCGCTGTCGTGGGAGTTACTTCTTCTGTTCGCATGTTGAATCCGTCCGTCACGATTGAAGTGCAGTCGCCGTTCCGCACCTTGCTGGTCAGTCGTGTGCGGTGACTCTAAATTGCCACTCAAAAGTGATACAAAAGTGATATTTCGGCGGAAGGACATAACCATGCGGTCGTGATGGAGCACGATTAGTGAAATGATATTGCCGCGATGTGACTAGATTTGATCGTGTATTTATCTTGATATAAACAGCATGAATCACTTTCTTGTCATTTTTCGAGTGCAGACTCAATGCATGAAGAACTTTATTCAACGGCTATCTCAGGATAAGCAAATAAGGCTTCTGGCTTCGCTGGAGAACCGAAAATCGCACAGAGATAAAACACTTGTCGCCATGCTGTTACGTTCTGGCATCTCTCTCAGGGACTGTGTAAATATGGATATCCACGATGTGGTGCTATACCCTGATCGAAAAATATTGCTAAGGATTTCAATTGCCTCGAGCGGATCAGGGAAGAGTCATCTGATTTCAGCGCCGCCCGTATTGAGAGACCTTGTCATGTTATGGCTTGCGGAGCGCTGTTTTGTTTCCTCTGCGCAAGGAGAACGCGCACTATTCTTAACCAAGAAAGGTGCCGTCTCACCGCCAGCGGTGTCGATCATATTGTCAGGCAGGGAGGATAGTTCTGCGGACTGACGCTGACAACACGACGCTTGAGGAGTAGCTACCGCGAGTATCTTATTACTGGGTTTTCGGCTTCCTGTGTCGGGCAATTTTGAATCATTCAAAAGGGGAATGATCTAGTTGGTTAACGAGTCCGAGTATGCCCGGCAGACTGCTTAAGAGTCTTGGGGTCCGTTCTTCGGTAGTGTGAACCAGAAAGTGGAGCCGAAGCCCTCCTCGCTGTCTACACCGATCGCTCCGCCATGCTGCTCAATGACCGACTTGCAGACGAACAGTCCGAGTCCATAGCCTCCCTGTACGCGCTTGGCGCTTCCTGTCGCTTGTTGAAAGCGATCGAAGATTTTTTTGATGTTCTCTTGCGAGATCCCCTCGCCCTGATCGGCTATGCGTACCAGGACAGAGTCTGCTTGGTTGGCTACCGTCACTGTTATAGTCGTGTTTTTGGGTGAAAACTTAATGGCATTGGCCATCAAGTTGACTACTGTCTGCACGAGCCAATTTTCGTCTGCCACGATTTCGAGTTCTTCGTCAGCGATTAGATTTACCGTTATTTGGCGCTGCAGCAAGAGTCCTTCCAGAGAGGCGATTGCTCTGTCGGCCATGTCGCGCAGGTTGGTCGATGCAAACTCCATCTCGAGCGTCCTCGACCGCAATTTTTCATAGTCGAGCATACTGGTCAGCATTCGAACTGTTTCGTCGCAGGCTCTTTCTGCACGGTCGACCTGGTCCACCGCCTTCGGCGTCAGCGGCCCCCAAACACCGGTTTTGAGCAGTGCAAGGGTCGCGCGAATTGAAGAGATTGGGCTGCGCAAATCGTGACTGTACATCGCCACGAAGGTTCGTTTTAATTCGTCTAGTTCTGCCAGTTTTTCGGACATTTGATGGAACTGCCCATCGAGTTTTGCAATCTCATCGCGGCCTCCGATGCGCGTGTTTAGTTCCTGATGGTTCGCCAGTCTGTCTGTGTTGTCCAGGATAATGGACAAGCGTTTTGTGATTCCGCGAGCGAAGATAACAATCAGGAGAATCGCCAGGCCAACGTTCATTACGATCCCGAAAACCATGACCTGTCTTAGAGCTGCGCGCAAATGGCTGTGGCTAGACTCCCGAAGTATTTTGTCCTGATCGTCTATCAACCTTTCGAAATGAGTAAGAAGTTTCAGGCATTTTCTGTTCAAAATGTCGGCTGCCGCTACGTCCCCGGTGAACTCATACGACGCTTCGATGTCCTCATAGAGTAGGCCTCGAAGATCGTCGAGGAATCTAGTTGAATCCACGATTGCCTGGTTGATTTCGCGGCGAGTGCCCTCGGAAGACTCCGCACTCGCGACAAGCAGCTTGAGTGACCTTAATCGTTCTCCACAGGATACACAGCCACGCTCGAAAACTTCGCGATAACTCTCGTCACCCACACGTTTGTAAAGGTAGGCTATTGATAATGTTTGATAGAGTGTTCTCGTGATGACATTCGTCTCAGCCACGATTGTTCTAGCGACCATCTCTCGCGATAGCTCTTCCTCTGCTTGTTGCTGTAAGGACATTAGTATCGTGAAGAATGCGATTTCAATTGCAAGCAAAAAACCAACAATCGCAAGACTTCTCGAAAGCAGCGAGCGTGAATCAAACAATGGCTTGACCCTACTAGTGGTGCCAGATTGTGGTTGTGACTTCATCCAACTCCTGAGATAAGGCAACTCAATTGCCGAGTTTCGCTTCCAATTCTTTGCGTATTGACAGCATGTGATTCTTCAACGCAGGATCGTCATAGTACTTGTATGCAACGTTCAACATCCGAATTCCTTCACGGAAATCCTTGCTCTCGATGAATAGCGATGCCGCGGAATTTGCAGTACGGGCTAGTGTTTCGGCACTCTCGAGTCCATGTGAGAGGGCGATAAATTGACTGAGATCTTCGGCCGCTGATCTCCTCATTTTGCGTTCTGCCCGGCTGTGTCCGCGAACATTGTAAATCCTCGCGAGATCGTGACGAATGTCCATCGAAGTATTTTGGCCGACTAAACGAATTGTGCGTCGGGCGACGGTTTCGACGGTCTCGTAATCGCCGTTTTGATGGTAGTAAGCGCAGATTCTGTTGGCTAAAGAGCAAAGTGCCATGACCTGCTTCTTGCTCAAAACCCCCTTCGTCGATGTGAGGTAGTCGAAGCGCTCTTCAAGAAGATGGATCTGAGCAGGTTTATCTGCTTTATCCGTGATGTCTTCCATGAGTTCCCACATTTTCGTTTTGAACAGTGCTGTCTTAGACAACAGCGGTTGCAGGATTACTCGCTCCTCCTCGAGGAGCGAGAGTGCGAGTCTGTGTTGCCCCAACGCTTGGTGGCATTGTGCCGCTCGGTGCAGCATGAACGCGCGTTCTGTAGTCAGCGGAAAATCAAGGTTGAGACGTCGCTCCTCGTCGATTAGCGCAAGTGCCGCTTGGAACTTACCGAGGCGGAACATGCATTCCGCGATGCCCCTCTTACACAGAAAGACGCGCGGATCTGTCGATAAGCGCTTCGGTAACTGATCGAGCGCTTCAGTAAGTAAGCGATTCGCTTCGTCGAACTGGTCCGTCGCGAGTTGCCGCATGCCCTTGTGATAAAGTACTCCCCATTGCGATTTTGTCTCTGCTCTGCAGTATTCGAGCATGTAGACTCCGTATGGCTGCTCGGGGCGCAGCGTCTGCGCGTATGTTTCGGCTATGTGCATATAGAGCTTTGGTGCGATTGCAAGCTTACTGGCGAGCCGGACGCACTCGCCGAGAAGCTGCTGCGATTGGTCTGGCTTAGCTGATGCAATCGACATTGCTTGCTCGAACTTCAATTGACATTCGAACAGGTTGCCGCCTGGTTCGATGCGTCGTTTGGTAGATAGCTTCTGTGCATCGCTAAGAATCCGTGCTGCTTGTTGCGGCTTGTTTTGACTTCGATAGAGATGCGCGGCCAATGCGTGAGCTCGTAGTTGTTCGTTGAGATAAACTGGCTGATCACTTACAGGCAATGACTTCAAGTCGCGTATTGCCTCTTCTGCGCTGGCGACTGCCAGTTCTGGGAGATTCGCCTCGGCCTGCATCCTGGCAAGATCAAGAAGAATGGAGACGCGATAGAGATCTTTTCTATTGCTGCTCTGGAGTGCACGCTGGCAGAGCTCGGCCGCCTTCTGCCACTCACCGTTGTCCTCCAGGGATTCAAACTGTGTTCTTGTGTCGCAAACTCTTCTTGTCGAGTTGAAAACGTCGCCTTTGTCCGGAATTGACGCAAACGCCAGGAGCGTTGCTACAACGGCTATTGCTGCTAAGACAACTTGATTCATCGCATGGACTCTATACCTCTCAGGCGAGAAGGCCAATCTCTTCAGCTTCTGTAGCCTGCCTCGATGAGCGCTGCGCTCACGGGGGCTAAGGCGAAGCTACATCCGGCTGATACATTGGGGGCTCGATTCTCTCTGGGGTGCAGTTATTGAGATGTTATCGAGTTAAGATTCAGGGTTGATTTCTTAACCAACTTGATGCGTGTTGGGGACCTGAGGGAGCCTGAGGGCAGCTATCTTATGGGATTACTTGCCGAAGTACTTTCTGAACATTGCATCGGCTGTGACGAGATGCGGAGAGGCTAATCCTTCGACGAAAGCGGTTTTGGGATTCTCTTTCCGGTGCTCGCGACGCGTCTGTGTGATGTCTGGTCCACCCACCTTTTTGATGGCGGCCTCGGCGGCGAGCGGATAGACAACCGCTTCGGCCGCTTTAGGAATCGCATCCGGCGGAATGCTCTTCACGGCCGCCTTCGCTCCTTGATAGGTGGATCTTGCCGCCAGACCTATGACATAGTCGAGGAACTGGGAATGGTTTGTATCCTTGCAGTCTGACTTCGGACTATCCGGTGTTTTTGAATCAATTTCGTTAACCATCGTAACCTCCTGATGAAAAAAAACTGGGTACGGAGCGCCATCCATGGGACTCTTGCATGCCAGCATCTCGTGACTATGATGAACAAAAGTAATAGAAAAGTGATAAGAAACCCTTCACTGTCAACTGCTGAAAGTGCTGTACTATTGAGCCTGCGACCCCACTGAAAAAACATATGAGCACCCTGGAAAAATTGTCTATTTCGCTTAGCGGGTACGAACATCTTGGTATCGAGTCGCAAGGGCTAATGCCACTGTCTGACGACGGCAAAGCCTGGTGGACCAAGTTGACGACCGCCAACGGTTCGATTGAGGGTAAGCTCCATTTGCCTGTGGCAAAGACTGTCCGTCTGGTCATTTTCGAACCCGGCTTCCCCGGGGGCAGCTCCACCGACTTCGAGACTCATCGATTGCCGGCCTTTCTCGCCGCTGGCTACGCAATTTTCACTGTCAGGCACAATGGATCTCTACTCACAGGCGCTCATTCCGACTACTACATTTGCTGTCCACCCCGGCAGGAGAAAGCAAAAGACGATGGACAGGAAGCACTTGGCGATCGGGACGCGTACACTATCAAAGACTGGCTCGTCGAGCCATTGATTGCTATGGAGGCGCTCTGCCCGGCGTTCAGCGAAGTGATTCTAATGGGACACTCATTTGGAAGTCTGGCTATCGTTTCTTCCATAAAAGAGCTTTGTTTGAAGCGCTCGCCACTGATTAACAAAGTGAAGCGAATCGTATCTTTGGCTGGTGCAACCGGGCGATTGCGAAGCGATAAGGACGCAATACTCTCGCAGTGGGGCGAGTATCTCGAAACTGACTGGGCTCGCGAAAGAGTTAGTTTGGGTGAGCCTTCCATAAATCTCTTCCACCTTCGTACCGCTTACGGATCGATTCATAAATGGAAGGATTGTCAGCCTCCTTCTGCAGATTTCATTTTTGTTCATCCCTGGGGTGATACCGAGGATAGTACCGATGAGTACATATCCACTCAGGAGCCGCTTGATCTGATAGTCTCGCTGGGCAAAGGCACCCTGGTGATTGATAAAACGCAGCAAAGCGATACGGAGACAGGCGCGCTTGCTCATGACATGGCTGCCTTGACTACAGATATTTATTTGAAGCTAGCCGACCTTGGCTGGACTCCAGAGAAGCAAATTTTGACGCTCGATCGAAGCGGGATTAAATAGTTCGAGAGCTATATCCGAGTTAAGCCTGCAATTTCGGAATGCGAAACCAGAAGGTGCTGCCCGCGCCTTCGATGCTGTCGACGCAACAAGCGTAAGCATCAATGTCGATTTGTTTATCATGAAAACCAAATTTCCTGACTGCCTGACATTGTCGAGATTGCCAAGTCTGGCGTGTAGACGGTCTCGGCAGTCCAGTCTTTTCGGCACGCCCGCGCGTTCTGTCACCCAGTTGGCGATGTCTTTTCGTGGCATCAATTGTCGGACCAAGCGCTCTTCAGGTATACTTACCCACGCTTTGACGGGGTCTGTCGGAATTGGTTGTGCCGTGGCTAAGATTCTCGTAGTCGACGACGATGAAGAATTCGCATTGCTCATTCAAGAGAGTCTGGGCTTGGAGAATCACGCCGTCGAGCTGTGCCATCACGGTACGGAGGCTTCTGACTTGCTCGGTCGCTACTCGTACGATCTGGTGATTCTTGATTGGCAACTGCCCGGTGAGACTGGCATCGAGGTGCTTCGCAAGTTTCGCAATCGCAAGACTCAAACGCCCGTCCTCATGCTGACAGGCATGACCGCTGTGCCTGATAAAACTTTCGGTCTCGACTCCGGTGCTGACGATTATCTTGCCAAGCCCGCCCATCCTCAAGAGTTGGCCGCGCGGGTTCGTGCCTTGCTCAGGCGGGCTGCCGGCCACGTCTCCAATGCGATCACCTATCGTGACATAGAGGTGGATCTGGAGAAGCACACAGTCACTAAAGGCGGCAAGAGAGTAGATTTACTGCCACGCGAGTTTGCCTTGTTGCAGTTTTTTGTAAGAAACACAAACCGGGTTTTTAGCAACGACGAAATAATGAATTCTGTCTGGCCATCGGATTCTGAAGCGTCGCCGGAGACGGTCAAAAGCTGTGTCAAGCGAGTCCGTCAGAAGTTGGATACGGATGGGACCCCCAGCATCATAAGAAATATCTA
>JAIERK010000118.1 GCA_019746975.1 Candidatus Obscuribacterales bacterium | reverse complement strand
CATCAGCTTCTGTGCTGACACTATGGCCACATGCCTCCCCCGAAGCGGACGCCACCGATGCCGCCCATACCACTGCCGAAGCGGAGGCCACTACCACCGATACCATATGCAGGATTGGAGTACATCGGATTGGTATATGGTGAGGAGAAACCATTATTGAAGTTGACACCATAATTGGGTATCGGCGATTGATAGCCGAAACCAGCCTTGCGTCCTACGACTTGACCTGTGCTTGGATTGATCAAGTTGCCAGAGTATTGGTCTACCAACATGCCTGTCTGTGGATCTGTCACGAGATTGCCGGTCGGCATACCGTAACTGCCAACAGACATTCCGCCACCAAGGAAATTTCCGAGCGAGTTGATTATCTTGCCCAAACCACCGCGTGAGCGCTGGGCCTGCGGCAGTTGCTGTTGCTGAGCGATTTGCGAGTTATCGTAGTCAGGACTGCCATCTCCGTCCTGATCCATGGGTTGATTTCGTGAGATATTTTGAGTTGGATTAATGCCTATAGGAACCACACCTGCCAATCGAGCTATGCGCTCGGCTGGGGTTCGCGATTTAGCGGACCGGTCTCCGGGAAATACTGTCGTTTCGAGTCGTTCAAGCCGCTGAATCAATCCTTCTTGAGAATAACTCTTACCGAAGACCTGTCCTTCGAGCGCATCCAACTGGACGGTCAACCCGCCACCGCCTTGCGCGGTACCTCGGGGCGGAGCAACTGGAGGCTCGCCAACACCAGGTCTCGATGCTATCAGAGGCGCACCAGGCGAGCGCCTGGCGATACTAGGCGCCGCCGGTGGAAGACCATCGTTGTCGTCATCAGATGAGCCTATGATACCGGCACTAGACTTGCCACCAAAACTGCTCGTGGAACCACTCCCGGCACCCCGGCTGTAGTTGAGCCCGCTACCGGAGCCGCGAGAGCCACCACCAAACCCATAAGCACCGCTACCACCGCTGAAAACTTGAGACCCGCCGCCCATACCGTACGAGCCGCTGCCACCAGATCCGGTACCGCCGCCAGGACGTCTTCCGAATGCTCGGTTCAAGTCGTCACCAACATCGCGTCCACTGAAAGAGCGCCCGGAGTCTCTCGGACTGACGCCAGGATAACTGCGCGCCACCGGTGAACTGGGCTCGGGGTAGCCCGCCGAATCATCCTCTTCTTCGTTCCAATCAGCGCCTTGCGGTGAGCTTCTCGCGATATCGATGCCGGTTTTTTCCTTGAGCGCGTCCATGCGCTCGCTGAGATCGTTGGACTTGGAGATCTGACCGAATGTCTTCTTTTCCAACCTCGTCAGGCGATCTTCCACAGCCTCATCGCTGAAATCTTTTCCAAAAACCTTTTTCTCGATAGCGCTCACTGCCGGGTACGAGGTACCATAATCTTCTCGCGCCACCTTCTCTGGAGCCTGCGCTGGAGCGGATTTCTTAGCAGTGCTCGATCCGCTACTCGATGCCCCGCGATTGGCAGGAGCCTGAGAGCCGCCTCCACCGGTAGTACCACGCTCGGCTACCGGTTGATCGTCGTCCGCCTCATCCACCATCTTCATCAGACCATCTATTCTGTCTCGCTCAGGACCGTCTTTGGCTTCCCCAAAAACCATCTTCTCGAGTCTATCGATTCGGGCTTCCGAAGTATCCTTGGGATAGGTATGATGGAAAAACTTGTTTTCAAGCACATCGAGGTCAGGTCCTTGCGCAGCGCAGACGCCAGGAGGCCCGATCGAAAATGCCACCAATGCCGACACCAGAGCCAGCCGTTTTACGGTCCTGATTTTGAAATTTCGATTGTCGAAGGGTCGCTTTACTCTCATCATTTTCATTTACACCGACTGCATTAGCCACCCTGGTTGGATCAACGCCTTCACAGCCATCTTACCACGTTGAATTTACACCAATTTCCCTGATTTTTCCCGGCCTTGACAGGATATAACCCCTGCATTTGCCGATCAAAGAAGCGCTTGTCAACCAACCAGTAGCTGTAGAGACGGTCCGGGGCACCCTTTGTTTCCACGTTGACAAGAAACATTTTAGGCGTCCGTAGAATACACTTTAGGTCATACGACAGCTCACAACTGGGAAGCTGTCGAAAGAGCTGCGCGAGCCTCCCAATTACCTGACGCGGGCGCAGCAAGGTTTTTTCAGCCCAGTCTCATTGGAATCCTTTCAAGAAAGGCTATACGTGGACAAATCTATAGACGACAAAATCCTGATCGACGGCAACGGTCTGAAGCTGGAGGATGTGACCGCCGTAGCACAGAGAAATCGAGTGGTTGAGCTGTCGGAGACGGCTCATTCCCAGATTGCTGAAAGCCGAAAGATCGTGGAGGCCCTCCTATCCGAGCGGCAAGTCGTATACGGCATTACTACAGGATTTGGAAAGTTTAAGGACGTCTATATTCCGCCCGAGGATAGCCTCAAACTTCAGAAGAACTTTTTGTTGAGTCACGCAGTCGGCGTCGGGCCTAGCCTATCAGCACCCGAAGTCCGCTCGATCATGCTCCTACGGGTAAATGCCCTCGCAAAAGGCTATTCCGGAATACGAAATCGGGTCGTGCGCCTACTTATAGACATGATCAATCAGAATGTTCATCCGGTTATACCCGAACAAGGGTCAGTCGGTGCGTCTGGAGATCTTGCGCCGCTCGCACACCTCGCCCTTGTTCTGATTGGCGAGGGTGAGGCGGAATACGAGGGCGAAATCCTGCCCGGTCGCGATGCACTCACAGGCGCCGGACTGCGACCGGTGATCTTGAAAGCGAAAGAGGGTCTGGCCCTGACCAATGGCACTCAGGTAATGACGGCAATCGGCGCCCTGGTCGTAATGGAAGCGCTTAACCTCGCAAAAGTCGCAGACATCATAGGAGCTATGAGCCTAGAGGCCCTTCTAGGCACAAAGCGCGCCTTCGAACCGGAGGTTCACAAAATCCGCCCTCACAAAGGTCAAATAGCCTCCGCTCGAAATCTCCGAACGCTGCTCGCAGACAGCGATCTGATGGAGAGCCATAAGAACTGTGGCATGGTGCAGGATGCGTACTCACTGCGCTGCATGCCTCAGGTTCACGGAGCCACGCGCCAGGCACTCGATCATGCCAGGGTAGTGCTAGAAACCGAAATTAACTCGGCTACAGACAATCCTTTGATATTCGAGCACGGAGTGATCTCCGCTGGCAACTTTCACGGTCAGCCCGTCGCACTGGTGATGGACTATGTCTCAGCAGCATTGGCAGAGTTGGCAAATATATCGGAGCGCCGAACCGAAAGACTGGTCAATCCATCATTATCAAACGGTTTACCACCGTTCTTGATTCTAAACGGCGGCTTGAACTCCGGATTCATGATCGCTCAATACACCGCGGCTGCGCTGGTTTCGGAAAACAAAAGTCTCGCTCATCCTGCTAGTGTCGATTCCATTCCAACGTCAGCGAACCAGGAAGACCACGTGTCGATGGGCACTATATCGGCCCGCAAGGCAAGATCAATTCTCAAAAACCTCAAGAATGTTCTGGCGATTGAATTGCTCTGCGCCGCGCAGGGTCTCGATTTGAGAACAGGGCTTTATAAACGCGGCGAAGGGCAAGCTTTCGCACCTGCCGGCATCGAGACAAAGAGCCAACATCCAGGCAAAGGCGTACGCGCAGCCCACGAATTCGTGAGAAAGCACGTCTCTCACTTGGGTCGAGATCGGTATATCAAACAAGATATCGATGCCGCCTACGAGCTAATAGAATCGGGCGGCTTGCTGGAATTTGTCGAAGGCGAAGTCGGCGCCCTGAGCTGAGATTAGACTTGCAGCTTGGGGCCGACCGATACCTGCTATAGGTTGTCGCACATATGCCGCAAAGTTCTTGACATCAAACTTCTTTGCAATTCAGAAAGACAGTCTCCTCCATAGGTTGCCGGCGCAATACAATTATTTGTTCACGAGAAACCTTCTCGTAGGCGCCAAGGGTCTAGCCTTTAATCTCGGCGCCACCAGCCATCGTTGAGGATATTGATATGAAAGTAGATCGAAAAGGCCGCGTCCTGATTGGAGCTCTTCGTATTTCTGTTGCTTAGCAGCTCTTTGCTAATCAGTGCAAATGCTGCAGTGGTTGCGCCAGATCAACCCTCGATGCGTGACTTTCGCAATCAGCACACCGATCTCGGCAGACGAGAAGCGCGAAGCCTCTACGCGACACCTTTCGAAATCGCTCCAATCGACAATCCCTGAACATACAGAATCCATCGTCTAACAACCAGTCTGCGAGAGTGATAAGCAAAAAACAAATTATTCTAGATGGCGATGTGACAATCACAGCCGACCCACCGGTGGTACCAGAACTTGTCACAGTCGAAGCGGTTAGACAGAGATCCACCGCAGCAGCTGCCACAACGAATCGAGACAGCCTCGGCAGCTCCGCTTCCGACTACGGTCTTACGACGCCACTCTCGATACCTGTCACTGATGTTGGCACAACGGTGCTACCGACAGACACAATCAGCCTGTCCAACGCAGGAGCCAGCATAGACGACTCATATCTCGTGACCGACACCTACCAAAGGTTCGACAGACAGGTCGGATCTGTTCCGATCCTCAAATCGCTTTCGGCGAAAATCTAGACGTAGAAAAAACAGCCTATTCGGAAAATCTCTCCTTCCAGTCCGACATGACTCTATTGTGCCCTGCTCGCACAACAAAAGTGACAACCCCGTTCGGCTCCAAAAGCATCGAAGCTGATGCCGTCGCCCTCGTCTCCGTCTCCGAGTCAGGACTGTCCGTCTTCGACCTGCACGACTCGAAAAACGGTTCAGTCAAGATAACACTCAATGATCAGTTGCTTTCGCTCACACCAGGACATCACGTTCACATCACGAGGAGCAATAGACATCTCGGTCACTTGAAACAAGCGCCGTCGATCGCTCACCGCCACCTTCACAGCCACACCATATCTAGTGGCGTAACAATTCACCATTCAGAGTTCTGGCTTCCAACGGCAATCATGTCGGTAGACACTCTCAAGGCGATCTTTTCGTCCAGCGATAAACAATGTCAAACGTTGTCAAAGAAACTTTTGAAGACATCAGCTCTTCTGCACCACCTCTCTGCCGGCAAGCCAAACTACAGCACTACGTCAGACCGCAGCTCACTGCGCCCGCTAAATTGCCGTACGAAAAAACTCATGGGCGATGAGGGATTCGAACCCCCGACCTTCACGGTGTGATCGTGCTGCGCTACCAGCTGCGCCAATCGCCCGAACGATAGTTTGGCATTCTAACAGATCGAATTAGAACTTGATCGCGCCGGAGTTGATTATGTTTCGCTTGACTAATCATCTAGGCGCATCCACCACCTCGTGGGGAGACCGTCACATGCTTCATCTCAAATGTTTAAGGAAGGGTCTGTCTACGTTGGTCACCCAGCGTTCAGGCTCAGACAGATTAGACACAGCACAGTCAGCGAGTAACATTGCAATTCGCATACAACACGGCTCGCGCGGTTCTATAGACTCCGCTGTCGGCAGGGTCACAAACAAAAAATATATATATCCGCACCTGTACTACAGAAACAAATGGACCAACTGCATCTAGCACAGTGTGGCCGCTCACTTTGAAACTACTCGCCACCTAATGTAGTGCCTCGACTGCACAAAGATTTTCCACGGCACAATACCGGGAGTGGTATCAGCTGTAGACAAACCTGAATTTATATTTTTATTCGATTTGACCGGCAATGGAACGGGTATATCGCTTATTGCGGTGGAATTGGCGAAACCGCAGTCAAAAGTCAGGTTCGTCCCGTGACAGATCAGGTAAAAAACACTGTAATCAATGTCGTAGACGGAAGTGTTACGCAAAAGCTTCTGGTCTGCCAGCATTGTGCTCTGGAACTGCCTCCCGGAAGTACCCACTGTCCGCAACATGGTCCGATCGCCGGTAGCGAAGACTTGTTGATCAAGGAGCTCGGCAACCGATACGAGTTTATTTCGCTTGTTTCCACAGGCGGAATGGGCGTTATCTACAAAGCAAAGCAGCTGTTACTCGATAAAACGGTAGCCATTAAGATGCTGCATTCGCACATGGGATCAGACCAGAGCTTGGCTCGATTCCAGAAAGAGGCAAAGGCGGCCAGCACCCTCGAGCACCCCGGCATCATCAGGGTCCATGACTTCGGAATCTCGGAACACGGACAGGCCTTCATGGTCATGGATTTCGTCGACGGAAAGCCACTCAGTCGGCTCATCGAGGAGCAGGGGCAACTAGAGCCGAAGATGGCATGCCAGATTTTTGTTCAGGTCTTAGAAGCAGTTGAGCACGCCCATTCCAAAGGCGTTCTACATAGGGATTTGAAACCGAGCAACATTATGATCTCCCACAACTCGGATGGGAGCCTTCAGGCCAAGCTCGTCGACTTCGGCATCGCGAAGATTCAAGATCAAGTGAGTCTAACCCAGACTGGCGACGTCATCGGCAGCCCGCCATATATGAGCCCAGAACAGTGCCGGGGTCATAACATCGATCACCGTTCGGATATCTATTCTTTGGGCTGCGTCATGTATGAAACGCTGACGGGACAGCCGCCTCACACAGGCGAATCACTGGTAGAGATCATATTCAAGCAGCTCAACGAAAAGTCTGTTCCTATTACCAAGGCGAGACCAGACCTCAAATTTCCCGCGGCCCTGTCGCAGATAATAGATACAACCTTGGAGAAAGATCCGAAGGATCGATATCAAGCTGTCGCAGGTATCCGTACCGACCTGGAAAAATTGTTCAAAGCTCAGTTTGCCGTAAGTTATATCAATCGGCGCAGACTGCGGTTCCTTAAGATTATGGTGGCACTTGCACTGATCTCTTGGACGTGTTCCATCCTGTTGGTTGTGAACAACAAACCTGACGAACACTACAGAATGACGAGCTCCCAGTATAAGCGTTTGATCAAGGAATCCAGCAAAGCAACAACTCTTGAATTGATGAATCAGATCATCGACGATCGCAGCTTCGACGATCGAGACCTGGCAATGCTCAGCAATCTCGAGAATCTAGAAGTGCTCAATGTTAGGTACACCAACGTCACGGATAAGGGACTCTCGGCTCTCTCAAACATGAAGAAACTCAAAGAGCTGCGCCTTTCATCCACTCAGGTGAAAGGGCCAGGTCTCAAGTATTTGAAATCTTTGCCGAATTTACAAGCGCTGTCTCTCAGCTTACTCTCGATCAGTCCAGGTGGTCTATCGACCCTTCCCGAATTCAAACATCTGACAGACTTGCATATCAGCCTGCATCCATTGACAGATGAGAGCTTGCAAGCTGTTTCTCAGCTTCAGACCCTTCACAATCTAGAGATAAAAAATGCCGGAATCAACGATGACAACATAGCTTTTCTCTCCCGACTGAAGGAGCTCAAATCGCTGGATATCACAGCTAATCCTATAACCGACCGATCCATGTCCGAGATCTTAAAGCTCAAGCACCTTACCGTCTTGCATATGGGTGCAACCCAAGTCACTGACAAGGGAGTCGCGATGTTGAGCCAACTTCCGAATCTGACCTATGTCAAAATCATGGGTGGTCCACATGTCACATTGAAAGGACTCGAGGACCTGAGACGGGCGATGCCCAATTGCGTAATCGACTAATCGACCTGCAGAGACTAGCAGTCCATAGCAATCGCGTAGCGCTTATCGACACACAAAATGCGCCACTATTTTCGGTGCCTCAAAAATTTAGATAGATAGAACCACATATAATACTGCCCGCAGCGCCACAGCGTTGCGTATGTTTTCCCCTATATAGATTCGCCTTTCTCCGGTTATGTCGGCTAGTGGCGGTTAATCGACTGGGTAAGGAAGACAAAAGTAAAGCGGGCACCATAAGCACCCGCCTTCAATTGTTTTTTACATCGTCAAATTAGGCTTCGACGTCTTCGAGTTCAAGAACGCCGTCTTGCAAATCGCTCAAGATGCCGTCAAGAGTGCGGATCATGAGGTCGATTTGAGGACGCGTGATAATCAATGGCGGCTCGATTCTCACAGTGCGGTTAGCATTCATAGTACCCGCGACTAGCACTCCGCGATGGAAGAGTTCATGCTGAACGCCGGTGCGAAGTTCAATAGTCTTGAATTCGAGACCGATTAGCAGACCACGACCTCGGACGTCGGAGAGATATTTCGGATACTTGGCCATCAGGTCTTTTAACGAGCTGATGAAATAGTTACCCATAACAGCAGAACGAGCAGGAAGATTCTCTTCCATCAAGACATCGATACAAGCCGTAGCAGCGCTACAAGCAAGTGGGTTGCCGCCAAACGTCGAGTTGTGAATGCTGGGATTCGGCTCGAGTACGTGCCAGATTTCCGGCGTGGAGATAAATGCGCCTATCGGCATAACACCGCCACCAAGCGCTTTGGCAAGACAAAGAATATCTGGCACAACACCTTCGTGCTCACAAGCGAACATGCGGCCGGTACGACCCATGCCTGTTTGCACTTCATCAAGTATGAGAAGCACACCGCGCTCTTTGGTGATCTTTCTCACTTTGCGGAGGAAGCCTGGCGGTGGCACATTGATACCGCCTTCACCTTGGATCGGTTCGAGAATCACAGCTGCTGTGTTTTCATTTATAGCTTTTTCGATGGCGTCAGCATCGCCGAAAGGTACATGAACGAAACCGTTCAACAGGGGCTCGAATGGCTTTCTGAAGCAATCACGTCCGGTCGCCGAAAGGGCACCCATACTGACGCCGTGATAAGCATTCTTTGTAGAGATAATTTCGGTTTTACCGGTCGCCAGGCGAGCCAGTTTGATAGCACCTTCAACAGCCTCAGTTCCACTGTTACAGAAGAAAGAGTACTGCAAGTTGCCCGGAGTAATTTCCGAAAGTTGTTTCGCCAGGTGAGCTGCCCATGGATTGAGCAGGTCCTGACTATGCAGACAAACTTGGTCTAGCTGCGCCTTCACCGCGTTAATCACTTTAGGATGGCGGTGACCAACGTTGAAAATTCCATAACCGCCCAGACAATCAAGATAACGTTTTCCATGATTGTCGTAGGTGTAGACACCCTCATCGCGGAATTCGACAGCACCTTCAGCTCCGCACAGTTTGTGCCGGTAGGCTGTGTTGAGGTGGTTGATTGAGTTAGAGAGAGCCTGCGACGCGATTTGTTCGTAATGCTCGGGACTCGAACTACGTTTAAGATTGACCGATTCCAGATGCTTCTGCTCGATAACCATAAAAGACTTCACTTCCTTGTAGTATTTCAGCGAGAATGCTGAACTTCAGCTGTTTTGGACACGCGAACATCAGCTCATTTGAGCGAGTGCGACAGCTGCTTAGACCTAATTTGTGATACCTGTGACGACGCCTTGCGGCGAAATGAAATCTGGCGACGCTATATAAAGGTCATGCCTTTACAGTGGGAACAATCGTTATCCATAACCAGACGATTAGCCTCTGGGACTGATGACTAGAAGATACTCTTGTTATGTACGCCGGTGACACCATTGATAATGTCACTGTGCTACGACTAGCTACCTTCTATACTTCTAATGTACACGTACACTGGTGTTCAGGGCAATGTCCACATTGTCCAAAAAATGGCACAAGAATTTAGCCATAGTGTCTAAGGGAATGTTACGAACCGATCCGGAAGACCATCACCTGCATGGATATACAGCGATTATCCGCTTCACAAGCTATGCAGCACATCCGGAACATTTTCGTTGAATCATTTAAGGGAATGGGGCAGGAACATCCTTCATTCTCAGGCTGTCATCAGGGATAATTAGGCTAGTTTTCATGTACCAGGCGTGAATGACGATAACCGAGGAGTGTTCTTGTGAGACGACAGTATCTCGTTGCTCTTGTGATCGCATTGGCATCAGCAGCACCGGCTGTAGCTGACGAGCCCTTGATATCACCAGATTTGATTGGCAAGTACAACGAGGGCGTGTCCTACTTCAAAGGTGGTGACCTTGACCGCGCCCTGAGGGCGTTCAAATTAGTGGCGCTGAGCGCCCCTCGCGATCCAATGGTTCATCTCAGCCTGGCGGCGGCTCTGCATCAGCACGGCGACATCGAGGACGCTATAGCCGAGTACACAAGAGCGCTGGCATTGAGACCAGGAGATGCTTTTGCTCATGAAACATTGGGCACCCTGTTGCAAAGCGTTGGCGATGTAGACGCCGCAATCAAAGAATTCACAATGGCTATAAAACTGAAGCCGGACGTTCCGTTGCTGAGACTCAATCTTGGCATCGCCATGCGCGTGGCTGGGCACCAGGACGAAGCTATCAATCAACTGAAGCAGGTTCTAGCGTCCTACCCCGATCACCTTAAGGCGCGCTCACATCTGGGTGCTGCCTATCAGGACAAAGGTGCTTATAAGGAAGCGGTAGAAGAGTACAGAAAGATATTGGCGTATGAGCCTGGCAACTTCTCTATCCAGTACAACCTGGCTAACTGTTTGCTGCATTTGAAGGATCTGGACGGAGCCACAGCAGCGTTCAAACGAGCGGTAGAACTTGACAAGTCAGTTCCAGACACGCACGTGTTCCTAGCCACTGCCTACAGTATGCAAAACAAATACGACGAGTCGGTCTCAGAGCTGAAAACGGCTATTTCATTGAAAGGCGACAACGCCACCTGGCACGCACAGTTAGGCGATGTGCTCACAAAAACAAAAGATTATCCTGGCGCAATCAGTGAGTATGAACAGTCGCAGAAGTTAGACCCGCAAGATGTCGACAGCGGCTACAGTCTTGGTTATCTGCTGCAACTCACGGGCGATTTAGACAAGGCGGCCACTCAGTTCGAACATGTACTGCGCATATCGCCGACCAACGTCAACGCACATTACAACCTCGGCATCATAAAACAACGACAAAAGGATCTGAACGCCTCCGACAGAGAGTTTCGCGAGGTGCTCAAGCTCAATCCCAACGATGGTCAAACTCTGATCAATCTTGGTCGCAACCTGGCTTTGCGCGGTCAGTATAGAGAATCGGTGGACTTCTATCGTCAAGGACTAAGTGCAGAACCTAATGATGCATCCGCATTTCAGGAGCTCGGGTCAGCGCTGCTAAAGATTAAAGACTATATCGGCGCCCAATCGGCCTTGGAATCTGCGTTGAATCTCGCGCCGTCCGACCGTACTACGCTGATGGCGCTCGCCAATCTCTTCGAAGCAACGGGCAAGCTGGATAGGTCGGAGCTGTTGCTGCGGCGACTACTCACCAAGACCCCTGAAGACACGAAGTTGCTCAGTATGCTCGCCTCCAACCTGGAAAACCAGGGTAAATATGAAGACGCCTTCCACATGTACCAGGAGATCATTCGGGTCAACCCGAAATCATACGAAGCATACAATGACCTGGGTCTTGCTCTTCAACGGAAGAATGAGATGTCGTCCGCGATGTCCCAGTTCCGCAAAGCTCTCGAGTTGAAGCCTGATTTTGCACAAGCGCATATCAATCTCGGAAATATGTATCTGTCGATGGATAACTTCGAGGGTGCTTCCGATGAGTACAAGAAAGCGATTGAGTCCAGCCCCAATGATGCGCTTGGACACTACAATCTGGGGCTTGTTATGACAAAGCTGAATGATACCGCCGGCGCTATCGCGTCGTACAAGCAAGCAATCAAATGCGCTCCTGATTACGGTAATGCGTACTACGCTCTAGCGCTTCTATATCAAACTCAGAATGAGCTGGACGAGGCAATTCCCGCATTCGAGAAGTATCTATCGCTTGAACCAAAGGGAACATATAGCGAGCAAACGCGTGGGATTTTGGACAAGATTCGCAATCCGTTGGGCGGTGGTTCAGCTAATACAACCAGTATTGATGCGGTTTCAAATACGGACACTGTCACGAGATCAGAGACGGACAGCAATCCGATCATGGGCGCTCCAGATGAGCAGCCACCACCTGTGGCGCCACCCATCACCAGAGCCGACTCTCAACCAACGTTGGATGGAGCCGAAATACGCGGCTCAAGCGCTCAGGTTACAGAACCATCCGTTACACCAACGCCACCAGTGGCAGAGTCGCAACCAGCTGTTGCGCCCGCTCCCCAGTCGGCACCATCGATCGATGGACAACCACTCGATGGTTTGCTCCGGCCTGCCATCAATGGTCCCGACAATCCAGGAACACTTTAGTTCGGCGGAGATAACCCGGTGGTGAAATCGAGCAGTTGCGATAAGCGGTCCGGATCTGCAATTAGATTCGTCAACTGTCCTTGCACCGTCACTTCCTGAAAGTCCACAGTCGTTTCAGAAAATGCAATCGGCACATCCGCTCTGGACAAAGGGTGAAGTCATCACGCACAGCAACGTGGCGTGAGAGTCGGTTTCCGATTTAGCAAAGACTTCACTCAGGCAGAACGGTACCTTCGCATCGGGATGCCGAATTGCCAGACACTTTGTTTATTCAGAAAAACTCCGAAACTGGCAAGGGTACTACAGTACGACCAGTTTGGTCCTTGACACACAGTAGAGATCAATCATAATGATTTTATTGGAGGACCCCAACCATGACTGAATCACATTCGCTATTGGCTACAATTCGCGCTGAGATAAAGGATGGATTTCTTGAGATAAACAAGCGCCTCGACAACACCAATGACCGAATCGATCAGACCAACGATCGCATCGACAAAACCAATGATCGCATCGACAAAACTAATGATCGCATCGAAGAAACAAACGACCGCATCGAAGAAACAAACGACCGCATCGAAGAAACAAACGACCGCATCGATCAGACCAACGAGACGCTAGATTCGTTTCGAGAAGAAGTAAGTCTCAAGCTGTCTGGTATAGGCGCACTTTTCCTGGCCTCTGAAAGCAACGTCAGAAAAATAGAGAAAAGGCTTACCAAGGTAGAAAATCGAGTAAAAAAGCTTGAACATCGTGACGAGCCTGCCTGACACGCACTTCGACTCTTTTGAGCGGACAGACCCGAAACAGTCAAGACCGGGCATATCTTATCTGATGTGGATGCTGCCGAAGTCGGCGGAGTAACCGTCGACTGAGATACTCGGGCTTTCAATGAATACTCGGGCTTTCAATGACCAAACAAGCAGTCGTGAATTCTGATCCAGCAGCGTACACTGCTGCAGAAAACATGCTCAGGAATGAGCTCAAAACAATGGGTGACAATGCCAATTGGTATTGCAACTCATTCAATCCGTACCCAATCGCCATATCGCCTCAAGATTTTCATCATCACCGACGCTTGCAATCTTGCTTGCATAGAGCCATAAGAGCCGTTGTCGCGAACTACACGGCAGACGAGCGACTGCAAAGATTGCTGAGCGTACCGAAGCCTGTAGCCTCCCGGCTGGAACAGTTGCAATCAGAATACAAAATCGGAAGTTATAGACCAGATTTTGTACATGATACCAATGGTGGTATCAAGGTTTGCGAGATAAATGCTCGCTTTCCAATTAACGGGTACTACATTTCGCACTACCTCGGACAGTGCATTCCCCGGTTATCGTACATTCCCTCCAGCGTACACCCACTTCAAGGCGTGGGTAGTATTCCGGATACACTCATGAGCCGCTTCAAGCCTGAATCAAACATATCGATCTTCAAGGGAAGAGAAAAAGGTTGGGACATTCACTTTTTTAAACACGAACTCGCCATGCTCGGACATTCAATCAAAGAGTTGGCGCCGGAAGACTCGCACATGGCAGGTGCCCACGACGGCTATGTACTCGAATTGCATCAGGACGAGCTGACAAATCGGCTGGACATCATCTCCCGAATGACTGATTCGACATCAGGTTTTAACGATCTGAGGACGATTTTTCTAGTCCACGATAAGCGCTTGTTGGCAGTCTTCCACGATGAATCGATAATGAAAGACTATGTCAGTGAAGACGACATTATCGTTCTCAAAGACAACGTTGCCGAATCGCACGTTATCTCATGCGCTCCGAATGTGGTTAGAAGCGCGCGGGCAAATAAGCAGGAATGGGTTCTCAAGCCCAATCTGCTGGGAAAGGGCGAGGGCATGGTGATTGGAGTCCATGTGGCGCAAACCGAGTGGGAACGGGCGCTAGACAATCCAAGTCATTCGGAGTTCATTCTGCAGCGCTCCGTCGAACAACGAAAGTGGTCGATCATGTTACGAATCGATGACTGCGTGAGCGAAGCCCTACTCAATGTCGTCGGAACATTACTGTGCTTTGACGAACACTTTCTAGGCACGGGAATCTATCGTGCATCGCAAGATGATATCGTTAACGTGGCGGGTGGTGGCGCAATCTTGTTCCCTATGTTGAGTGATGAACAGCATACAAAGTAAATTGAATCAAATCTTCGAGATCGCTCGGCTGCACCCATTCTATGAAGCGCGGTACGCGAAATCGAGCTCTTTTAGCGATGCACCTTTGACCGACAAATCAGAGCTTTACCGCGGCATAGAACGACTTCTCAGTCAGGGGCGCTCTGCGCGAGAGGGAATCTACCTCAGCCCCACCGGCGGTAGCGTGCCGAGTAAACTGCTATATTTCCCGACCGATGTCAACGACAACGAGAGGCAAAGGCGCCTTTTGTCCCCCTGGTTGAACAAAGCGCAAATATTCACGGAGTCGACTATCGCACTAAATATGTTCGGCAGTAATCTCATGTATCGGGCGCTCGAAATCTTTAACGACTTTTGCCAGCGCGCTCATGGGACGGTGCTGCCGGCAGGGTCGCAATGCCCCGATCAACTTGCATGCAGCATTGCGGCTAGATTCGGCGCAGATACATTGATTGGAAATCCCTCACGCGTTTTGCAATTCGCCAGGTACGTCGAATCAACTACGATACCATTGAAATTCGACAAGCTCATCTGGGGAGGAGAAGCCCTCCAACAACACAAAGCTGATTACCTCAAGCGCGTGCTCGGGTTGAATCAACTATGTGCCATCTACGGATCGGCAGAGGCAGGTATCTGGGGCTACCAGCCTCACGATCTGCCGCTCAATTGCTACATTTATCCACCAGAAATAATTCATATCGAAATCATCGCACCGGACGAAGATGGATTCGGTAACATGATACTGACCAATCTCGTGCGTACGCGCAATCCGCTCTGTCGCTACGATTCCGGAGATGTAGGCAAGATAACTAGCCAGATTTTAGGCGACGAAGAAGTTCATATCCTGGAATTCAAAGGTCGTACTCATGATTCATTCCAGGTGGGCAGCGAATACTATTCGATCACTGATTTTCAGCATCTCTTCAGCGATCTTCTCGAGTATCAAGTTAGAATCTCTTTCGACCCAATCGGACAACGGGATATCATAGAATTTTTTCTGGTCGCACCCGATCGCGCATTCATCGAAGCGCAAGGCAACAATCTGATAGAGCAAGTTCGAATTCAGGTTCAGAGCGAAGAAAACCTATTCACTACGAAAATAGAGTTCGTCGAAATTGCCGCGTTGAAGAGAAGCTCCACCTCACAGAAGGTCGTGCGAATCGTGGACGAACGCTAAATTTCCAGTAAAAACCTGCCACTTATCCCTCGAAGGAATCTATTGACACAACCTTTCATTCTCTCCGCGGGTTACTCCTGAAAGCAATCCTCGAAGAATCATTTCGACGCGCCCCGCTAATTCCCTTCACGGATACTCATCGAAGCAATTCCCTCAAAGGAATGTTTTAACCCGCCCTACTATTCCCTCTCGAGAAATGCCCCTCAAAAGTGGGGACTCAAGAATAGTCTGACCCGCCCATTTTCCCTGCAGTGCACGATACCGTACGAACCAGTAGTCCGTAAATTTTCTATTGAACGAACAGATTTAATCGAGGAAATTGGCTACCATAATCGTAGCGCGCTTTCCCACCACGAACGACGAAAATGTTGATTCCAACTCACGGCATTTTTAATTTCAATGATAACTTCGCAAGCGAAGATTGTCGCGCTGCTTTGGTCGCAGGGGGCATCGTCCTCATTAAGACAGATCCTGAGCGCGATCAACAAGCCTTGCAGCAAATTGTCGGTACAATCGGAGTGGCCCAAATTCATGATCTTCACGGGACAAGCGTATGGGACGTGCGCTACGACGAAAGCGTCGACCAGGAGAAAGGCACGAGGTCACTGACAACAAGAGAGTTTCCGATTCACACAGACGGTTCATTCGAGAGCCCACCACCCGCATACGTGGCATTGTTTTGCATAGAGGAAGATAAGTTCGGAGGAGGTGAAACATTGTTCGTTGACAGCAGTGACATCTTACCCAGACTAAGTGAAACGACGAAGCAGACTCTGTGCACAGAAATATTCAAGCTGAAGATTCCACAGGAGTTCCACAAGGGTGAAGATTACAAAGAAACGCCACTCCTAGACGCGACCGGGCGGCTTAGATTTCGCAGAGACATAATTCAACTCGACGAGCTTACACCGCATATGGTGCAAGCCGTGGAAGAACTGGATACTCTAATCAACTCCGATCTGCACACACAACCGCTGATGATCCGTAAAGGTGAGATCGTAATTTTCGACAACTCCCGTTATCTGCACGGTCGACGCAAGGTGGAGGACAATCGACGCCATCTCAAGCGCATGTGGTTTAACCTGAGAGATGAATGACGTTAGATTTTCGGCAGCGTAAATCGAATTCTTACGCTTATTGTAGAACCGCGAATAACGCAAAGCCTTCGATGATGGTTCGGATTGGTAGCCGCTACGTCACCGGCGACTATTCCGGAGGAGACTCGGGCTTCGTACACCAGCTCCGCAACGCGTTCGATACGCGATTCGTTGGCTAGATGTGTCGCGCCATCTACTGAGAGGAGCTGATCAATTCTGGTTCCCCAATGAAACAAAACGCATCTACTTGACAATATGCCCATATCAGCCACTCCGCATGCAAAAGACCTGCTGACAACCACCCGATATCAAAAGAATCTCTTTGCCAATCGCACACAGCGTTTAGAAGATCGCACGCGAAAAAAAACCAGTGATACCGCTTGTAGTGCCATAGAATAAAACAACGAACGATTGAAATGAACTGAATCGACCATCCAAAGATCAGATTCTATGAATGGTCTATAGATCTCAGCTAGTTCAGACAAAAGTGGAGAGAAACAAAAGTGATTCAAAAAATCTGTTCTACTTCTCGAGTAAGAGAACACATCCAGACAATCCATTTCGCAAGAGAAGCCTACGGTTAAACGCAATTCAAAGAAAATCACCATACGGATGCATGCAACAATCTGACCGTGAGATCAGTACCACCGATTTTCTGGACATCCGCTGGATTCTAATCTGCGAAATTCGACCGCCCGGCAATTTGTTATCACTTTGCAACAATTCGCTGCTAACTTTGAGCCATGGTCGTTGATGTGCGTTGGAGGATGTTTTTGATGAAGACCAACACCAGATTAGGCAGCGCAAGAGCACTCAGAGAAACCTTCCTGTCGAAGATGGCCCAGGTAGTCGCCCACAACAGTCCTTCCATGACTGATGAAGAAGCCAGACTTGGACAGCTTCTGGTAGGAACGGGCAATCTCACAGATAAGGCTCTAGCTGCCAGCCTTGACATCGCAAGAACGGTCCGTCTACCCCTCGGAGTTGTTCTCCTGATGAACGGACTGGTCAACCCGGAGACGATCGACAGAGCCATTCAACTTCAACAGTTGATCCACCGCGGATTGTCGCCAAGCATCGCCAGAATTATCATGCGTTACGCTACGATTGCCGATGTAACGACGGACGAAGCCCTCGAAGATTTTTCCATGGACCCCGAGATGAGCGCACTGGATTGTTGGCTCATTCAAGTGATCACAGCCTGCGACATCCTTACATTCGAGCAGGTCGAAGATATCGATAGACGCGCTACCAGCGCCAACTCGTCCTGGGCGAGATACGCTGCCGAGCAGAACATTGTTTCTATCGACGTCTTGTCTGCAGCTATGCACGCGGTAGTGTTGATGGATTTGAACCATCTTTCTTACGGCGACGCCGTCGCGCTCGTCCGTGCAGTATCGACCAAGGCTAGCGCCATGCAAGTTCTGCTTCGAGTCCATATGCCCAAACATACCTTCGATGCTTCGACTCTCAATCTGCCCGCGCTTCTCTATGCGGCCGAAGTGATTAGCGAACGCAACGCCCTTGACCTTTTGTCCCTGTCTTACAAACAGCGAACCAATCCGGTTGCGCTTATCGAACAGAATTACCTGCTTTCGGACAATCAATTCGAGCTCGCCGTCAACATCACCAGCCTTCTCAACAAAGGATTGGCGCCGAGCTCCGCCATCGCGAAGTTGAAATCGCATGAAATGAGATGTCCAGAGCGAAGCATGCTTGCAAAATGGCAGGTGGCTTGCGCATAGCTCGTTGCACGAGGCAATCGCGCCATCCATACGATGCCAACAACGAATAGGCTCGACAGCCACATCGCCAGGAAGCGCAAGATGGCCTGGCCTTCGATTTAAACTGCGGCGTGCGCCCCCGCTACGCGAACTGAAAGGCTTTGCTATAAACGCTGGTAACGCTCGTCGCAATAACATCTCCAGCCCTCCAAACGCCTCACGCCAATAAGATAACCTGCCAATGTGACTAAAACTGGACAACAATCGATGACCACGTCATTGTGCGGCTCTCCCTTTCGATCATCTATAGAGACGAAAGACCAGGAGGCAAATTGACGTTGCGCTTAGCCGAGCGCTGATTTATCCGAGGTGCTCAAGCTTGTAGCCTACACCGTATACGGTGGTGATCAGCGAAGGTCGCCCTTCGCGGTCAATCTTATCTCGGAGCCGTTGCATACAGGTGCGCACAGCCTGCGGAGAGGCATCCGACTCGGAAACCCAGACCCGGTTCAATATATCGCCTGTGCTGAATACCTGATTGGGATTTCGCATAAAGAACTCGAGAAGCGTGAACTCCTTCGGCTTCAGCTCCAATCGTTTTCCAGCCAATGAAACTTCATGGGAAACAGGATCAAGCACGAGATCACCGATACAAAGCTTGCTAGGCGTAACAACAGGCGGCCGTCTAAGCACCGCCCGCACTCGCGCAATCAGCTCGCGAGCGTTGAAGGGCTTAGTCAAATAATCATCGGCGCCGGCATTTAAGCCGGCCTCCTTATCATCAATTGTCCGCTTACCGGTTAACATTATTATCGGCGTATTGCCACCGGCCGCACGAAACTTCTGACAAACATCCATCCCGTTCTGCTCTGGGAGCTGAATATCAAGCAGAATCAGATCATAGTTGTACAACCGCAGCCGATCGGAAGCTTCCGTCCCTGTCCCGACAATCTCCACGTCATAATGATCCAGCTTAAGACAATCTGCAATCAAGCCGGAGACAAATTCGTCATCTTCTACAACAAGAACTTTTACCATACAACTCTATCTTTTAAATAGACGAGATTGTGACCCAGTTTATCATAATGACAGATTGCGCCAGAATCATTCTCCAGACTTAGTTCCACCGTTCAGGTTCTACGAAACCACGAAGCGCGAATGATATCTCATCTATTAATTTGCAGCTGATGGCACATGCAGTCGTCTGGAATTAGGGTCGCGCCCACGTTCGTAATCCCATTTCGCCTTTTGCTCCTCTCCCATTTGTAGGTAGAGCCATCCGCGGTATTGAAAGTCCGGTCCGGATGATTTGCGAGACAAATTGATTGCCTTGTCCATGTCCTCGACAGCCTCTTTATACTTTCCAATCCGACCCAACAGATGAGCACGCTCATTGTAAAAGGGCTGACCCCTGCCGATCAGGTAGTCATAGTCGAGTTTCGCCTTATCTAACTGATTGGCCTTCTGATACAGTGAAATACGCTTCAGTCGGTACGGGACCGAATCGGGATTGGTTGCCAAAATGGCGTCACACTCCGCGATGTCATCACTGGCGTCGGCGGGCTTCATGGTTCTCGCCTTACTGTTCAGATAGGCTATCTGCTCGCGGTAATTTTCCTTCGGATTAAGCTGTTGGACTCGAGTGTAATCGGCAACAGCTTTGTCATAGCGGCCCATCTTTTCGTAGACCTTAGCTCGTTTCAAAACATATTTCGACGGATTGGAAAATGCCAACTGATCGAGATCTCTGATCAATGCAGCAGACACGGCTCGCTGCGTGGGATTGAGATAAAACACAAGCTCATAGTCTTCTACCGCCTCAGGCAGTTTTTTCACGGCATCGTATAACTGAGCGCGAATCAGAGTCAGTGTCGGATCATTTGGTGATTCATTTAAAAGCGCGTTGCAGTCTTGGATCGCCAGATCTGGTCTTTTCAAAGCGGTGGCGGCTTTGTAGTGCTTGTTGATCAAATCGCGATCGAAGGACGTACTGAATTTTATCGCCTTCGAGTATTCGTCTAGAGCTTCCGCAGTCTTCTTCATTGTTTCGTACAGCTCGCCCCGTGCTTTATAGCCATCCGGCGACGAGGGACCAACTTTCACTGCTGTGTTGGCGTCTTCCAACGCTTGCGCAGCGTTGCCATTCCGCAAATTGGCCTGAGCGCGCATGGCATGCAGCGACGCATCCGCCGGGTTAGCTCGAATGCCTTTATCTAAATACTCGATAGCCTCGTTGTAGTGCTTGCTGGCAAGACATTTCTGGGCAGTGGTCTTGTACACATTGGCAGTCTTAGCTTCGTCTGATAGCGTTTGAGCGGTTGTCTCCGCAGCAATTGCGATACTCGAATTTAGCAAACAGATTGAAAGCGCGACAAAAGAAGCCGTTGTTGTCTTTCTCGACATGAGGTGAGCAGCTCCCGTAGATGGGCAATTGATGTCATCTTACCACTCATGCTTAATGCTCTATCACTGTCGTCTCAGGCCGGCACATAAAATGCACGCGCCGTGCTTCATCGGAACCCCCAATTCCCTGGACGACAAACACAGATGTTGTCAAAACAGGCTTGGGATGAGAGGGTGCGAAGCCACACTCCATACTGGTAAGGCTTGACATCGGACCCCGATCCGGATTTCATGGATAGCAAGCACTATTTTTATCCGACGCGAACCGCGCGAGCAACCAAATTACAATGCGATACCGAATATGATACCACTAATCGTATTTAAAACGAATTAAAGTCGACCCGCAGGTAGTATCACAACCTCGCGAAAAGCTAATAACTCGACGACCTATTAGCAATTGCGAATAACAAGCCCACCAAAATTATCGCGACACCACCTGAATACGACGACTCTAATAGCATAGAAGACCGGTGTGAACAACACGCAAAGCAGTTGGCAACGCGGCTTGACGGACGCTTCTCGTTTTTCACACAGCGTCTAATTCGACATCGAACCACACTTCCCAGCTCGACTTGACGTCTAAGTTGCAACTATAACTGACAGCATCTCGCGAACGAGTTCGGACAAATCGATTCGGTTTACCCCGACCGCATTGTCTCCGCTTCGCCGGAGGATGATCTGCGCTCGAGCAACGCCCGCAGCCCGGCTGCGTTCTTCAGCTCCGGGTCCGCCTTCACCAAACTGATAGCGGTATGGCGGGCCTCTTCGAGAATCTTTGCGTCCTGTACCAGATCGGCGAGTATCAGATCTGGCAAACCGCTCTGCCGGTAGCCAAGAAATTCTCCAGGTCCTCGAATCTCGAGATCTTTCTCCGCGACTACAAATCCATCGTTGGTGAGTGTCATTATCTCTAGTCGCTCACGAGTGGTCGAACTCTTCATATCGGAGATCAAGAAGCAGTACGACTGCTCCGCACCCCGGCCGACCCGTCCCCGCAATTGGTGAAGCTGAGCCAGACCGAATCGATCGGCATTCTCAATCACCATGACCGATGCATTCGGTACATCGACACCGACCTCGATGACCGTGGTCGAGACAAGCACCTGAAACTCACCTTTGCGAAACTGCTCCATTACCTTGTCTTTCTCTTGCGCTTTGAGCTTGCCATGCATAAGCCCGAATGCAATTTTGCGCTTTCCTCGCGCCGGATCCTCTTCGCCGAACTTCTGTTGCAGCTTCTCGAACTCCTTGGTGGCAGCCTTGGCCGACAGGCTCTCAGACTCCTCGATCAAAGGAAAAACAATGTACGCCTGACGCCCTTTGTCGATCTCTTTGATGATGAAATTCCAGAGCTCATCTTTTTGTCCCGGCCTGCCGACCTTTGTGATTACAGGCTTACGGCCCGGCGGCAACTCGTCGATTTCCGAGACATCCAGGTCACCGTGCATCGTCATAGCGAGCGTGCGAGGAATCGGTGTCGCGGTCATGGTAAGCAATTCAGGACTGAGGCTCTTGGCCTTCAGCCTCGCACGCTGCTTCACCCCAAATCTGTGCTGCTCATCAATGATGATAAGACCAAGATTTGGAAATTCAACATCATCTTCCAGAAGGGCATGGGTGCCGACCGCAACATGTACCTGCCCAGACAAAATTTGCTGCCGAACAGCGCGTCTTTCCTTCACTCCGTGCTTACCTAAAACCAGGCATGTGCGCAACCCCAGCGGCGTCAGCAGGCGCTGAAATTGTCGGAAGTGTTGTTCTGCCAGAATCTCAGTGGGCGCCATCATCGCTGCCTGATATCCATTTTCGATGGCGATCAAGCAGGCCAAAAGCGCAACGACAGTCTTTCCGCTGCCCACATCTCCTTGCACCAATCGATGCATCGGCTTATTGGACGCGAGATCTCGAGCAATCTCGCCGAATACTCTTTCTTGCGCACCCGTGAGTCGGAACGGCAGCGACATAACCAACTCCCTTACCAGCCCTTCTTCGGAATACTTGAGGGCGAGGGCGTTGTTGTTGGCATGATCGAATTTGTGCCGCCGATGCGCCAGCTGCAATTGTATGGCGAACAGCTCATCAAATACCAATCTTCGACGAGCACTATCTTTCTCTTCGACTGTAGATGGAAAGTGTATGCCGCGAAGTGCTTCAGTCAATTCGACGAGCCCGAGCTCGTCTCGAATCTCCCTGGGAAGCGGGTCTTGGATGTATGGCGCATACGCCTCCAGAGCGTTGTGCATTATAGTGCGCAGGTAGCGGAGTGAAAGCCCCTCAGTCAGTGGGTATACAGGCACCAACCTGCCGGCATGTATGCTGACCTGCTGCTGATCTTCTTCTCCATCTGATACCAGACCGAGAATCTCGACCTCCGAATTCTTGAGTGTGAACTTGCCGCTGTACTGATCGCGCTCCACGATACCAGAGGCAAGGACCTGAGCGCCTTTCGGATACTGAGCCTTGTACCGATCGAGTAGATATTTATTGGACTTTCCGCCGACAAACTTCGTAATCGTGATGCTCCCCGTATTATCAGAGATCACGACAGTTAAGACCGAGACATTGCGCTTGCGCGATTGAAAAGCTCCGACAGAACGGATCATTCCAAAAATCGTCACTTCCTGACCTTGATTGAGATCGCGGATCAACAATCGATTTTGGAAATCGAGATGCCTGCGCGGGTAGTGTCGCAGTAATTCGGATACCGTATTAATCTCCAGGCGATTCAAGACGCCGGCAAGTTTGGGACCCACCCCTTTGACGAACTGGACATGGACCTCTTCCGGATCTTTTCCAGCGGCATCCTTGGCTCGCGCTGGTCCAGTCGGACGAGTGCCACTCGTTGCGGATGGCGGAGGTGAACCACTTACACTCCGTCCATTCTCCAAGCTGTTGGGACGGCCAGTTCGATTAGCGGCTTGACCAGCACCAGTCGCGAAGGAATTAGGAACGGCACCAGATCGCGCCGCTGGAGAACCGGTAGAGGCACCGCTGTTGCCGACTCGGCCAGCAGAACCACCAGCATCGCCGACATAACCAGAACGCCCGCCGGAAGCCGCACCATAGGCGACACCATTACCTCTCTCATTTGCCTGGTTCGGAGTATCGGAATTGTCGGTCTGGTTGCTCCGCGCTTTGCTGCTACGGGCACCTACCACGGGCTGACCATCAACAACAGGCGTAATTTTTACACCAAGCCCTTTAATGGCGCCGAGGCCGCCCCGCTCCCTTCCAGAAGAAGACCCGGTTGCCGTCCGCTGAATATCAGACGACTCGACCGCCGCGCCAGACCGCTCATATCGAGTTGCCTCGCGTCTTTCATCGAGCGCACCGCCGGCAGGGCTCAGATCGGCGCCAGACAGATTCGTTCTATCGCGGGAGCCTCCAGTCACTACGCCCGAAGCGACATTGTCTTCTATTTCCTCATCCACGATACCGCGTTCTTCGTCGGATGCCACCTCAGTCGATTCCTCATCAAGAGGCTTGCGCTGCATCAACACATCGAGATGCGGTTCAATCAACTCTTCAGCTCGCTTAATAATCGAAATGCGCGTGGCGACGTCCGTGTGAGGGTATTGACGGAACAAGCCACGAATAGTTATCCAGGTCGAATCCATCGGATATGTCCTGGATAGACTCGCTGAAGTCTGCCGCATGAATTGCGAAAATGTGCTGCGCCGTCCATGAAAATCGGCATAACGAGACCGCCTCTCTACGTTGAGCGCTTTTCTCATCGCTATAACGAGAGAGTCTTTGCTTGGCTTGCCCTGACCGACAATCGGACTCACAGTGCCGCACCACTCCAGTTAGACTGCTACCTATAGAGTAAAAGAAGTGCAGCTCCAATTCCAGTATTAATGACTTAAGCCAGCAAAAGCTTGACAAGGACTAGCAAGGCTGAATTCGAACGGTTGGGCGCGGATGAGATAGCCAATCTGACCGCGTCTTTCACGACATGCACCACAACCTCGACGGAATCATCGAGCGCTCTCTCGAAGCGGTGCAGGGATTGGCAGACGCAGAGAATGTAGTGCTCGACGCCGAAGGAACAGACCCGAGAGCCTGGTGCGATGAAGATAAAATTGTTCAGGTACTGGTTAATCTTCTGTCCAATGCCATTAAGTGCTCACCATAGGGAGCATCGGTGACGGTATCCGCAATCGGCACAGACAACTCGGTGAAGGTGCAAGTCAAAGACAACGGCACCGGAATCGCGGAGCAGTATCACCAAACAATATTCGAACGATTCAAGCAAATAGAAACGCCAGGATACCAGACCGGATCAGGCTTAGGACTGGCAATATGCAAATCGATAGTGGAAGAACATGGTGGCAGTATTGGTGTCCAATCTAAAGAAGGTGAAGCGAGCACATTTTGGTTCCGCATTCCGAATTCCGCTGTGAAAGTGATGCAGAAAACTCGACAGCGTAAGTATCCGTTACTCACAGATACTTACGATGTCATCCAGCCGTATAACAAGTGTGACAGCCTGAATTGGCGGAGATTGACACAAGCGTTGAGATTGGGGAAGAAACGCCCATGACCACAAGCAAATTCAGACCAATACTCGATGCTCGCAACAGCGCGAAGTACGGGCATCGGGTTCTTCGCCTCGAATGAATTTTTATCCTCCTTATCAAAGCGACGGATAGGGTGCTACCAAAAAATCTAGTCAGGAAGCCAATTACCTTTTGTCATCGATTATTGAAGACAAAATCGTGTCTGCGTTGTTGATATACCAACCGACCGTCGCGATCAGAGAAATAAACGGTTCGCACTTGCCGGATTGGCCAGATGGTAACTGAATCAGTGGGAATTAGCGCTGGATTGATGCTATCCTCTGGAGCGACGCACTTGTCGAGGTCAACCAGACCTACCGAAGTACAGAAAATAACTTCGCGAAAATACTCCTCAGGTTCCGGAGAACAGGTCAGAATTCGCTGATCTACATACGCAATACGCAATCGAGAACCGCGCTGCGCGAGCTCTTGATTGAGTAGTGGTAGAAGTGCGGGTTCTTTTCCAATACAAAGTGCATAAGCAAACCTATCGAATACCGATTCCGATATTTGGTGCCCTTCAATGACTTGAGAAGCTGTCTCTTCAGCCAATAACAGATCGTCATCGTACGGTAGATCGATTTCGATCAACCGTTTAAGAACAGTGTCGCACTTCACTCTGCGACCAGTATAGATAGACAGCTCGCGCGCCGCGACCTTCTCTACGTCAGAACTCAGACTGTCTGTACGATGTTTGGTGTGTTGCTCGAGCGTGGACTCGAAGGAGATCTCGGCACCACAATCAGGCAGAACTCGAAGGTCCGGTACATTGGTCCGAGTGCGTGGTGGCACAGCGCCTTTTCTTGAATGCTTCGAGGAAGCATCCGTTACGCCAGAATTCCTTGCCTCACCGTGGTGGTGGCTGGAATTTGATGATCGACCACCTGGTATGACGTATAACGTTGTTATGTTTCTGATGTTCATTTGTCCACCCTGACAATCATAATGACCTGTCCTTGGGAGAAGGCTTCAGGTCCATTCATACAGAGCGGTGCAACAATACTATTTAGCAATACAAGATCGACATTTTATCGACATTTTCAACCCGTAACTCTTTTGATACCAAATCCGCTCCGATCACTTTCCGCCAAAACACTGATACAGAGCGGCTCTTGACTCAAACAATCGATGCTGCAATATCAAAAGTTCACGCGATTAGGGTTCGAATCGGTATCCCACGCCATGAACATTTTCAATAAAACTTTCAGGAGAACCATCATCTATCTTCTGCCGAAGTCTTCGAATACAGGCATGAACAGCCGCAGTCGAAGCTTGACTGTGGGATGCCCAGACACGATCCAGGAGATTATCCAGACTAAACACCTGACGTGGATGCTGCATGAAGAACTCTAATAAAGCAAACTCCTTAGGCAGTAGTTTTATCTCACGGCCGGCTTTTCTGACTACGAATCTCTCCGGCTCCAACTCCAGATCTCTAGCTCTCAGTAAGGTCTGTACATTCTTGCCTCGTCTCCGCAACAACGCATTGACCCGGACTTTCAGTTCCATTAGATAGAATGGCTTAGTCAGGTAATCGTCGGCGCCGGCATCAAAACCGACAACCTTATCGGTAACTTCCGACTTACCAGTGAGTATAAGTATGGCGGTCGAAGGATCTTTAGCCCTGAGGCGGCGGCAAAGATCGACACCGCTAATCTCAGGCAAACCCCAGTCAAGTATGGCGAGGTCGAAATGCGAATTCAAAATCAATTCCAACGCGTCCCGTCCGGACAATGCAGACTCGACCGTGTGATGGTCACGCTTCAGCAGATCAACCAGACTTTCGGTTAACTCCACGTGGTCATCTACTATGAGAATCTTAGCCATTGAATAATGGGCTCATCCACAAGCAGTACCAAATATGGTGCTGGTTTATTGCAACCTGTTGAGAATCAACTTACTGATAGCCTTGAGTGTGGCAAAGACGCCGAGACCTTCAGAAGCGACTGCTTCGAAGCTAGGGACCTGACGCTGGTTAAGCTCGCGCTCCATACGTTCGATCGGCATGGCGTTGGCGAGGTCTCGCTTGTTGTACTGCAAAACCCACGGAATATTGTCGAGAGTAAGACTGTATTCGGCAAGGTTCTCGATCATGTTTTGCAATGAGTCGACGTTGTCCTTGCTACGCATCACATCGGAATCTGCAACGAAGATGATGCCGTCGACGCCGTTAAGAATGAGCTTGCGGCTGGCGTTATATTCCACCTGACCAGGTACGGTGTAGAGGGAGAAGCGGGTCTTGAACCCTTGTACGCTGCCCAGATCTAATGGTAAGAAGTCGAAGAAAAGAGTACGTTCCGTCTCTGTGGCCAGACTGATGAGCTCTCCGCGCGTCGTCGGTGCCAGCTGACTATGAATATATTTCAAATTCGTAGTCTTGCCACCAAGACCGGTGCCATAGTAAACGATTTTGCAGTTAATTTCTCTCGCCGCGTAATTTACGAGTGCCATTCCTGGATCCCTAAGTTTGTCACTATCCTCTCGCTTTCCTACCGAAAGAAAGAAATCAAGCGGCAGTGCTGCACCCACTGAATTGATACCACGATTTCGAGGCCA
>JAIERK010000035.1 GCA_019746975.1 Candidatus Obscuribacterales bacterium | reverse complement strand
ATAGGCAGCGGTTCACCCGTTATACTACCCTCTATAGTTTGTCCGGAATCAGGCGCAAAGTCGAACTGTCCTGTCCGGCGAAACCGCCGAAACGCGTTCTGACCTGGCGCGCGCCCCGGTGCCTGGAGCCCAGCAGAGACAGTGCTGCGCACTGATGTGCCACCGCCTCTAGTTCTTATCGCACAACGTCGGGCCGGGCCACGGGCCAAACCAGCTCGACGATATAGACAAGTAGATAGGCAGCGAACGAAAGAATCAGGTAGATTCGCATGCCCTCTATGCATTGCTGGCGTCGATCGTACATTTCCGTCTCGATTCTCCCACCAGCCGAAAGGCCGGTCGCCGCGAAGATAAAAGAAGCCAGGTGCCGGACCGGATTGGCCCGGCACCTGTCTTCACGTCAGCTCGTCACCTCATCGCCCGCCTGACCCTAGCTCATCGCTCGGCTCGCGGCGAACAATTCGGTCGACGGCTTACCACCGGCGCGGGCCGTAGTAGGGGCGCGGGTTGTAGTACGGGCGCGGGCCGTAGTTGTACGGATTGTAGCCGTACGGGTTGTACGGCCGGTAGCCGTAGTTGTTGAAGCCGTATCCGTAGTTGTTGAAGCCGTATCCGTAGTTGTTGAAGCCGTATCCGTAGTTGTAGCCGTAGCCGAACTGCGGGCCGCCGAGCTGCAGCGAGAAGCCGCGCCCGTTGTTGAGGTACAGCCCGCCGCCGCCGACCCCGAAGTACTGCGCCTGTGCGTTGCTGGCCGTGCCGAACATCAGGGCGCAAGCCGCGACCGCCGTGAGGATCATCGTTTTCATGTTTGCGTTCCGTTTGATGGGTGTTACCGGCTGTTCTCGATTGCCGGAGGATCGTCCAGTCCTCACTCTCTCTCAACACACGGTCCGAACTGACAACACCAAGTGTTGTTGCTGAGTTCGGGTTCGAAGTCCTAGCTGATGTGAGTGTTGCCGTGTTTCGAAAGAGAGGGTAGACCAGAATGCAGAGCAAGCGTACGTTTTTCCATCAACAGCAAGCAAGTCAATGTGATGTTTACAGCAAGCCTTCGTCCTACGCCAAGACGGACACCATTTCGAACTCTTCGAACCTGTCGAAGAGGTTTAATACCATATATGACACCACACTCATTTACTACTTTAAAGTGACCAAGCTACTCCCATTGATATTGAGGCATATTGATCCCGCCCAAAAACACTTGGCAGCCCTGGATTCCCAGTCACCATGGGAATTCTCCCATAGCGGGTACAAATTGTTCACACAATATCCCTAGGGTGGGTACTGTTGCGAGATTCGCAATATCAAGTCTGCCCAAGTCAGTGTTTACAGAGCTAGGGATGGTTATGGTGAAAACAGTACTTCCGCAAGAGTTATCTGAACTGGTAGTTAAGTATGAGCGTGAGCTCAATACAAAGGACTTCTCGGCGCACACGAAGCGCGCCTATATCTCAAGAAATAAGAAGTTCCTCTCCTACATTCATGAAGAGGAAGGCATCGCCTCGATGGCCGACTTCGACAAAGGTTGGCCTGAAGTGATCAACAGCTATAGAGAATATCTCAAGAGCGAGCATCAGGCGTCATTGAATTCAATCAACAACAGCTTGACGGCGATCGAAGATCTCTTCTCCTTCATGGGAGTAGACATGGGACGCGTAGAACGCGAAGCCTGGCCGAAATCGACACCACGCTGCCTGACACAACACGAACAAGAAATGTTCCTCAATGCTGTCTACAGGACAAAATCGTCGAAGGACAAAGCGATCGTTCTTCTGTTGCTCTTCACCGGTATCAAGATTGGTGAATGTGCATCGCTAGACATCGATGACATCTATATAAGCGCCCACACAGGACGAATCACCGTCAAAGATGGTCGCATTATTCCACTAAATACGGTGGCACGCCGCGCTCTTATCCAATGGTTGATCGACCGACACAAGAAATTCGGCGAAGGCGCCGATCGCGCTCTATTCCTCAATCCACAAGGCAAACGAATCTCCACCGTCGGCATCGATCTTATCGTGAGAAAGATCGGTCACAAGGCTCACCTCAACCTCTCGGCACAAGTCCTCCGTGACACATGCCTGAGTAATCTAGTGAAAAACGGCAATGACCTCTTGCTCGTGGCTCAAATTGGCGGACATAGAACAATCGAAACCACCAGACGCTACACAAGTTCGCGCAGCTTCGATGCGCATGAGGCGATGGAAGCGCTAGGACACTGACACAGAGCGCACTCATCAAACCATTAATTGTCCACACACACACGCACAAACAAGTCTGGCCGGGGGTTTAGCCCTAGCCAGATTTGTCACTTTGTGCCATAGTGTACTTAGTTGCAGCTAAAATCAGGACTGTAGCTAGTTTTTACGAAGTTCCGATCCTGCCAAAGGCAAGTTTTCTCTAGCCAAACACTGATTCAAAGCCAACTGTTACAGGTATTCAACCGCGTATTTACGCGCCGACCGGCAAGAAGCAGTGATAGGCAGACCCAAAACATTCCATACCGTAGTTGCGGTCAGCATTCTGTCCGTAACTTTCTCTTTCTTGAATCTGCCCTCGGCCCAAGCTCAGATTGCCACTTCGTGCGACGACAACGAGCAGATGTACGACGAAATTTGGACACTTATCGATCGTCATTTCCTTTACCGCGATCGCCTGAAGAGCTGGAACAACTGGCGTCATAAATTCGACGGACGAATGGCAACGAAACAGGCGGGTCAGGATGCTATCAACAACATGCTTGATTCGCTAGACGATGAGTACACATTTTTTCGCGATCAATCAGCCACCGAGGAGCGCAAAAGTCTTCGCCAGAAGCCGCAGGTAGTCGAGCACCGAATGCTGGAAGGCAACATCGGCTATCTCAAAATTACCACTTTCAACTCGCTTTATTGCGTACCGGAGACAAGACAGGCACTCTCCGACTTGAGCAGTGCCAATGCGCTGGTGCTGGATTTGCGCGATAACTGGGGTGGAGCCATAACCACCACATACGATGTCTTTTCACTGTTATCGAACTCCGGCAAATTCGTCAGCATGCGAGGCACAACCAACAAAGCCGACTACGTCGAAGAAATGATTCTCTCCGCAGATTCATCGGTAACCATCACGGACGGTGTCGCCGTGGCGACGCCTAGAGAATTCAACATTTCTGGTGGAAAACCGCTGGCAGTGTTGGTTAACGAGAACACAAAATCGGCTGCGGAGATGTTAGCTGGCGCACTCAAAGACAATGGACGAGCGACGGTTATCGGCTGCCGCACCTACGGGAAAGGGATTGTACAGAGAGTCTGGGAGTTTCCCAACAACACATCGATCAAGATCTCGTCCGCTCGATTTTTTCTGCCGGGCGGCGCGAACATTCATCACGTCGGCGTTGTCCCGGACCTAATCGTCACGAGTCCGACGGCCGCGAGGCAACGCACCATGGCATTAACACATGCCAAACAACAAAAAACTCCATCGGCACTCAAAGCGGTTTCAAAGACCAGCAGTGCGATCTCCATCGACCTAAAACGAGATAACAAAATCGCACACCACGGATTGCTATCGGCAGAAGTTCAGAGTCCTGATATCGAAAGTGGTAAAGACAGGCAACTGTGCGAGGCGCAGCTGGTTTTGAAGCGAAAGCTAGTGTCGCTGGCGAAACCGTAATTTAGATCTAGAAATAGTTATCAAGATTGAAACCATAGTTGTCAGGCTTGCTCTAACCTAAGAATTGTCTCTAGGATTCTCGCGCCCATATCGTAACTATCTTGCTACTGTAAAACTCGGACTTTCTCGCTAATCGCCCTTTCTGAATCATGCAATCTTTGCTACAAGGCAAGTAAATCAGACACACTCATGAAGAAAACCATGGTAACTGCTCTCGTAAGCGTTGCGCTTCTGGTTCTCGCGCTCATGTACGGGAATCGTGTTCAGATTGAATCCGCCCCACCCATGGCAGCTTTAGTCGGCCAGGACGATCCGATCGCCAACCCGGACGATCTGGAAGCAATCGTCCCGGACGGCAAGGAGCTGACTTTCAAGGAGTTCGAGCAGAAGGCAGCAAATGTCGCTCAGCTGCTGTCGCCGCTCAACCCGACCCACATCAAACGTGATGGTACCAAGTTCACTCTGACCTGCATCCCCGCTACGATCTCCAAACAGGGCGCCACACTCTACGTCTCTTCCACGGTGACATGCGAAGCGACGAAGAACGGCAACGTCATCTCCCTGAAGAAGATCGACGGCGTGCAAGTCGATGTCGGTCTCGGCAAGATGAAGCTTCGGGAAGCTAGCATCAATCCCTCGGGGACCAACTCCGCCAAGGTGGACGGCAAGCTCGAGGTCAGTCGCTGGCTGCCCTACGTGCCGTTCTCGGTCACAGTCGATACCAACAAGCCCTGATTGCTTCGAGCGGATCCTTCCGCTGACGAGCCTGGAGACGCGTCTTGCAACAGACGCGCCTTCAGGCTCTCCAATTCTCGTTCAACAAACGAAAGCGAGATGTTATGAAAGAGCTCGGCATCATGGGCGGCACTTTCAATCCGCCTCACAATCTCCACCTGCTCGTCGCTCAGCTCGCTGCTGAACAGTACGGCATGGAGAAAGTATTGTTCATCCCATCCGGCAAGCCTCCGCACAAGAAGAACGACCTCCTGCCGAAGATGGTGCGCTTTGAACTGACTGAAGCTGCGGTGCGAGGCAACCCGCTCTTCGAGGCGTCGCGCATAGAGGTCGATCGTCCAGGCGTGACCTGGTCGATCACCACGTTGCGTGCCCTGCGACGCATTCATGGCAAAGGCGTCCGACTCAACTTCATCATCGGAGACGACAACCTGCCGTCGATCCGTGACTACGAGAAGCGCGACGCGCTCCTCAAGCTGGCAAGACTCGTGGTCTGCCCGCGCAAGCGAAAGGGCAACAAGAGGAATATCCACAATTGGCGTCGGATATTGCCGAATGCCGATATGGTGTTCGTCGATTGCCCGCAATTTCCGTTCTCGAGCACTCTGGTGCGAGACTGGCTGGAAGCCGGTCGAGACGTGCGATATCTGGTACCGAGCCCGGTGCTGGACATCATCAACGAGCGGCGCTACTTCATGAAGTAACGCTCCGCCGGCTGGCTTCGTGCGATAGCAGCAAAACACAGGAGCAGGCAAATGTTTGCTCTCACCGTACTTGGATATCTGATTTTATGTGCAATCATCTGCGCAGTATTGCCGCGAGTCGCGCCGAAAGGTTTCGCCGAGCAACGCGAAATCTATCATCACAACCACAAAACCCTGGGTTGCCGAATTACTCACATGTTCGGCATCCCTATGATCGCGCTTTCCATCCCGGTCCTCATCTTCGCCTGGCAATGGGCCGTGGGACTTTTTGTCGTCGGTTGGATCTTGCAATTCCTGGGACACTTCGTGTTCGAGGGCAATAAGCCTGTGTTAGGCTCAAAAGGCGGCAGCCGATTCACGATTGTTTATGCTGTGATTTTTGTCGCGGAAGAATGGCGCAACCTTTTGACAGGGCGCTCAATGAAGGAGTAAAACCGGGTATAAACCCAGGACACCAAAATGAAACAATCGATACTCGGTGGATTTCTGCGCTCCGTCGCCCGGCCCTACATCTTCATGCCTGGCAAGAGCTGGCATGGGGAATTGCCGGAGCTCTCCGCAATCGAGTCGCGAGCCGAAGAGCTCGCCCGAAAGCACGTCTACGAGCTCGCCGGCGTGATTGGCGAACGCCATATCGGCAGGTACGATGCTTTGCAGGCTAGCGTGGATTATGTCGCTTCCGTGTTCGAAGGCTCCGGCTACAAGCCCAGAAGGCTGGGATTCCCGCTCATGGGCAAGGACCTGTTCAACGTGGACGCGACCCTACCAGGACACAGCGGTCGGGTGCTCGTAGTAGGCGCGCATTATGACTCGATACCGGGTTGTGCAGGCGCGGACGATAACGCCTCGGGTACTGCCGCCGTCCTCACACTGGCAGAACTGCTCAAGGAGTTCGCGCCGTTCGACACGATTCGCTTCGTGGCTTTCGCCAACGAAGAGCACCCATGCTTGCCGGCGGAGACGATGGGGAGCTACGACTATGCCAGACGGTGCCGCCGCGAAGGCGACAAAGTCCGGATGATGGTCCTCGAGATGCTTGGGTTCTTCAAACACGAGGAACACACTCAGCACTACCCCTTCCCGTTCAACCTCATGTATCCGACGACTGGAAACTTCCTCGGGTTTGTGGGCAACTACCGTTCGCGGCAACTTGTTCACGACTCGATTCGTTCGTTCCGCAAGCACGCCCGCTTCCCGTCCGACGGCGTCGCCGCACCGGACATGTTCAAGGACATCGGTCGGTCGGATCACTGGGGGTTCTGGAAGTTCGGCTATCCGGCGATCATGATCACCGATACCGCCAATTTCCGAAACCCGCATTACCACACGGCTCTCGACACGATCGAAACGCTGGACTACAGCTCGATGGGTCGCGTGATTGGCGGACTGGCGGACATGATCAAGGACGTCGCCGGCAGGAGCCGGCGTTAGCCATCCAAGAAGCCACACCCTTCAGGCTCGGTTTTGCACTGCCATTCCTACGTGCATGGTGAGTGAATGTCTGCCTTCGAGCGCAAGGGGCGGTCTTGAGCTACGGCTCGCGCGAGCCCCTCCGCTCGGTCTGACGACGTTTCTTACATGACGGTCGCACGGTATGCGACCGCTTTCAAAACTAAGGCACCGCCTGACCTGGTCAGGCTGGCACACTTCTGTGATCGGAGTAACACATGAACGCACAGGGTCAGACAGGGGATACCGGTACACCCGGTATTCCTGGTGAAACCCCGCCTCCGGAACCTGTCATCGGCAAGAGCGACAAGAAACGCCCAGCTATCGTCAACGACTTCTCCATCCATGTTGCGACGGTTAATGGCTCTGGGAGCCAGTCCGCCAACAACATCTTGATGCGCTCCATCTTTCAGATGGGCATACCGGTGAGTGGGAAGAACCTCTTCCCATCCAACATTCAGGGTCTGCCGACCTGGTTCACCATCCGCGTGAACAAGGACGGCTGGGTCGCACGTACGCACGAGGTGCAGATCCTCGTCGCGATGAACCCGGCTACGCAAGTCGACGACGTCCGTCGACTGCCGGCGGGCGCCGTCTGTTTCTCACCTTCCGATTCGGGAGTGGAAAAGTTGCGAACGGACATCACGCACTACCAGGTGCCGTTCAAAGAACTCGCCGCGAAGACCACTGATGCGGCCAAGATCCGCAAGCTCATTGAGAACATGATCTACGTCGGCGTCGTCGGTCACATTCTCGACATCGATGTCGCCGAGATCGAAAAGGCGATTCGCAAGCAGTTCGCAGACAAGCCCAAGGCCGCCGAGCTCAACATCAAGGCCGCCGCCAACGGTCGCGAATGGGCCCAAGCCAATCTGACAAAGCTCGACAGCTTCAAGGTCGAACGGCTCGACAAGACCGCCGGCAAGGTCATCATAGACGGCAACAGCGCCAGCGCCATCGGCTGCATGTTCGCGGGGGTAACGGTGCTGACCTGGTACCCGATTACACCGTCCTCCGGCATCGGCGAGGGGCTTACCCACTACCTCACAGAACACCGAGTGAAAGACGGCAAGCCCACTTTCGCGGTCGTTCAGGCGGAAGACGAACTAGCAGCCATGGGTATGGCGCTCGGAGCCGGCTGGGCAGGCGCACGAGCCATGACATGCACCTCTGGACCGGGCATCTCGCTCATGGCCGAGTTCGCCGGACTTGGTTACTTCGCCGAAATCCCAGCAGTAATCTTCGACGTCATGCGGGTCGGACCGTCTACCGGTCTGCCGACACGAACGTCGCAAGCCGACCTGAGCTTCGTCTACCAGCTCTCGCACGGCGACACCAAGCACATCGTTCTTCTACCCGGGTCGGCAGAGGAGTGCTACTCGTTGGCAATGCAGGCGTTCGATCTGGCGGAGCGCTTTCAGACTCCCGTCTTCGTCTTGAGCGATCTAGACCTGGGGATGAACAACTGGATGGCCGACCCATTCCCGTACCCGGAAAAACCGCTCGACCGCGGCAAGGTGCTATCCGCAGAAGATCTGGCCAGACTCGGGAAGTTCGAGCGCTACCGGGACGTCGACGGCGACGGCATCCCATACCGGACACTCCCTGGGACCAACCATCCCCTGGCCGGATACTTCACGCGAGGCACGGGCCACAACGAAGCGGCAGGGTACACAGAGAAGCCCGGTGACTACGTCAGGCTCATGGACCGGCTCAACCTCAAGTACCGGACCGCTCGAGCGCAGGTCCCCCAGCCAATCGTCAGCACTACAGACGGTGCCAAGGTCGGCATTATCGCTTTCGGCTCTTCACACTTCGCGGTGGAAGAGAGCCAAGCGCAGTTGGCGACGGAGGCAACACTGCCGACAAGCTACCTGCGACTGCGCGCCTTGCCTTTCACCGACGATTTGCGCAAGTTCGTCGAATCGCACGATCGAGTTTACATCGTGGAGCAGAATCGTGACGGACAACTGCACGATCTGATTCTCGCCGAACTACCGGACCTGTCGAGTCGGCTGCGCTCGGTGCTCCACTACGACGGTCTGCCGATTGACGCCCGTTCGATCACCAACGACATCGTGGCCCAGGAAGGGGGTAAGTGAACATGAACGATACCACAGGCCAAACAGTGCTTGATGCTGGGCGGTCGCCAATCGACGCTCAAGCAACGACACCACTGCCAGTGGCAGTCGCGACCGCGAACAGCGAACCGAAGGTTGAGAGCGACAAGGCCGCTACCGGAGTTTCGAAACCCGCAGTCGCGGACGACAAAGCCGCTCCTGGAGATTCGAAACCCGCACTCGTGGGCGACAAAACCACGACCGGAGACTCGAAGCCTAAAACCGCGGGCGATACCAAACCGACTTCTCCACCGGTCAAAGTACCGGGTGGGAATCGGCTCGGACTGACCGTGACCGACTACCGCGGAGCGGATTCGACCTTGTGCGCCGGGTGCGGACACGATGCCGTCAGCTCGCACATCATCAAAGCCTCCTTCGACCTCGGTATCGAACAACACCGCGTCGCCAAGCTGAGCGGCATCGGCTGCTCGAGCAAGTCGCCGGCCTACTTCCTCGGCCGCGCATTCGGCTTCAACAGTGTGCACGGACGCATGCCGTCAGTAGCTACCGGCGCCGGAATCGCCAATCGCAATCTGATCCTGCTCGCTGTTTCCGGAGACGGCGACACCGCCAGCATCGGGCTCGGTCAGTACGCCCACGTGATCCGTCGCAACCTCAAGATGGTCTACATCGTTGAGAACAACGGCGTCTATGGGCTCACCAAGGGGCAGTTCTCTGCTACCGCCGATCTGGGCGCCCGCCAGAAATCGGGAGTACTCAACGAGCTTCCGCCAATCGACTTGTGCGGCGTCGCACTGGAATTCGGCGCCACATTCGTAGCCCGCTCCTTCTCCGGAGATCCGAAGCAACTTCAGCCCTTGATCAAGGCTGCGCTCGCTCACAACGGCACCGCGGTCATCGATGTGCTGTCGCCCTGCGTCACCTTCAATGAGCACGAAGGCTCGACAAAGAGTCGGCAGTGGGCAAGAGACAACGAGATTCCGATTCACTCGATCGGTTTCGTCCCTCACTTCGACCAGATCAACGTCGACTACGACCCTGGCACCGTGAAGGAGGTCAAACTCCACGACGGCTCTCGGATCCACCTCAAGAAGCTCGATCGGGACTTTGACCCGACCGACAGAGCGGCCGCGCGCCGTCTCATCGACGAAGCGACACGGGAAAAGCTCTTCCTCACAGGATTGATTTACATCAACCCGAAGAGCGAAGGCTTCACCGACCTGCTCGATCTTCCGGAGCGACCTCTGGGCACACTTCCTGACGCCGAAGTCCGACCAGAACGCAAAGTGCTGGACGAGATTATGGAGTCGTTGCGGTAGTTAGTGTTTCGACAGGAGGAGAGCGCCGCCTGCTCTCCTCCTGTCGAGCGCAAGCATTCGAGTTGCTCCAGAGAGGTAGATACAAGAGCTCCCAACCTGGTTGAGAGCCGCGAAAAGAAGATGGTGAACGCCATGAAACGAAACACGCTCAAACTCAAGAAAGCATTGCAGACTCTCGCGAAGGCCGAGAACACCTCGGTCGCCGGATACGTCGCCATGCATGCCGCCGAGGTTGCTTCCGGCCAGTACAAACAGGTAGACGCGCACAAGAAAGACATCCTCGCCTTCGCGAGCTTGTTCGAGATCGCCCAGAAAGACCTGGACTTCATGCTCGCGCAGTTCCAACTGTCCGGGCTAAGGAGGAAAGGCGATCAGAACATCGCCATTGCCCACCTCATTCTGGACTGCCTCGCGGCAAACGCGCAATTCGAGATTCCGATTCAGTGGGTTCTCGAAAAACGCGCTGACATCCAGGGACTCTGTCCGCTCGACACCCAGGCAACGGGTTCGCATGGACAGCTTCCGCACGATGACTATCAGGAAATGATGGGCAGCTAGGCGCGTTGCGCATCGCTTTATCAGCGGTCTCCGGGTTTTCAACACACCCCGAAAGACCGCTGTTTACATCAAATCCTCACTACTACTCCTTCTCGTAGCCACATCCATACCATCAACGGTAACTGCCTCACTAGCTCACACAAATCTCGATTTCCTCTAGAATCGCAACCGTGTCACACGTTTGTTATAAGTTGACGCTAACGTATTTCTTGGCGATAGGCGAGCGGTCTTCTAATCAACCCACTCCACATTAGTGGAGAGCGTGAGCTTGCAGAGGAAGACGTTGGGTGCTCTAAAGGTCAAACGGTGACTAGTCGAGCTAACAAATGGGGGTTACTTGGTCACTTTCCTATCCCTTTCCTAACTCAGAATTCCAATCCTGAAGGCTCGAAAGACAGGGGTTTTCGAGCTGAATAGAGAAAAACTGATTAAGGCAATGGCGTAAACAAGGCGATAACGAATTGGGATGAACAGCTGGCGGTCAACTTGAACGCCGACAGCTTGCTCATGGGCAGGAGGAATAGGCATGAATTTTTTTCGAAAACATTTTCTGTCGACTCAGGTGCAGGTAGTACTTTCTACCGCAGTGTTAGCCGTAGCAGTTTTTCTATACTCGAGCACCGATGCATCGACCTCACCATCCAGCACTCTGAGCGCGTTTCAAACTGAAGACATCGGACTCAAACTCTTCATTTTATTTGGTATGGCCCTCCTCTTCCCGGCAGCGCTTTCGACTATGATACCTGCAAGAGAAGTCAATACCACTTCCGAATCGCACACGAGGCTCGAGCAAATCGGACAGGAAAGACACGTGGACGATGGCGACCAGATTTTTCCGATCGCCTTCGAATTTGCACCGGCAGCCGAGAGACAGACAATCAGCCAGCGCATACAAGTTAATAATCTCATGGTTAGATTGAGCGACGCTGCCACTAGTGCTACCACCAGTGATATCAAGGCAGAAACAGAACCATTCAGCAATACCGAGTCTGCTGTGGCAGCAGGAATTGCACAACTGGAGGGCACTCCGTCGCTCTACGAAAATTGCGACATGATGTTCCGATGTATTCATCTCCACGGTATGCTCGCATTCTCTCGGTCGAGCGTAGACGAAACCATGGCTGCCAGTTCTTACGAGCGAGCCTTCGAACTCTACAGGAAGTGCGAAGACAAGCATCCGGAAGAGACAAGAAATGACTCACACGAGATAATGATTTACCTGCTTTTGAAACGTTACTCATCACTGCTCAGCAGAATGGGAGATGCAGATAGCATCCGCCGCTCGGTAGAGATCAAGATGACGCTAGACCAGATTAGCGCACGCCGACTGAATACGGTTGCGCAGCAGCAAAGAAGCGATCACGGCACGCCTACGTTCGCATTTCAAAAGCCACAGATCGTAGGCTCTTCGCGAGGTTAAGACAAAACAGATTGAGACACGGGTGAAAAAGGAGCCACCGAACAGATCGGTGGCTCCTTCTTTGCTATAAACCGCGCTTTATAATGAGCTTTTAATTAATCTAGCCACAAGGCCTGACACAATTCACTCTGTCGTCCAGAGATGTGCATGTACGCCTACGTAGACAAGCTGGTAAACGGCGCCCTGAAGGGCAGATATCTAACTCTCGTCGCCACTGCGATTATCGTGATCGCGGGCGTCGTTGCGATGAAACGACTGCCTCTCGAAGCATACCCGGAACTGTCCAACCCACAGGTTCGCATCATTACCCTCTACGCAGGCAAGGGGCCGGAAGAGGTTGAGAAGCTGGTCACAATTCCACTGGAGAAAGAACTCTACGGCATCCCAGCGGAAACCAATCTCCGCAGTCTCTCGCTCTACGCGCTCTCCGTAATTACAGTCACCTTCACAGACGGCACCGATACGACGCTCGCCAGACAGAGGGTGCTCGAACGACTCAGCCAGGCAGATCTGCCTCCCGACGCAGAACCCGGACTAGAACCTGATGTGGGATCGCTTCGTGAAATTTATCGCTATTCGCTACACAGCAAATACTACTCGCCCATGGGACTGCGATCGATTCAGCAGTGGGATCTCGAAAAATATGTGCGCCAGATTCCCGGTGTTATCGGCATAGTAAGCGAAGGAGGTCCAACCAAGACCTATCAAGTGCAGGTTAATCCTCACAGACTTAGAGCTTATGACGTCACGCTCCAGGAAGTTTTTCAAGCAATAGAAAAATCAAACGCCACTTCCGGCGGTGGCTTCATGGAGCGGGACGGTCAGGCAATGATCGTCCGTCAGCTTGGGCTTCTGTCTGGAATAGACGACATAAAAGAAGTCGTAGTGAAAGAAGACGAGCACGGCGTACCTATCCGAGTAAAAGATGTCGCGACCATCGAGATTGGACCGATGGTACGAAGAGGTCAGGTCGGGAAGAACTATGAAGACGACGTCGTAGAAGGCATCGTCCTCTTGCGAAGAGGGGAGAATGTCTCTCGCGTGCTCGCTGCCCTGAAAGAGAAATTGCCGGAGTTGATTTCGCGTTTGCCCGATGGTGTTTCGTTTGAAACACTGTACGATCGATCCGGGCTGGTAGAGCAAACCTTGAAGACGGTCGGCAAGAATGTCGCCATCGGCATCGGGCTCGTCTTGCTCTTTCTGGTGCTCTTTCTCGTCGACATTCCGTCCGCGATCATCACAGCGATAGTGATACCACTTTCTATTTTGGTCGCATTTATCTTCCTCACATTGATGGACATCCCGGCAAATCTGCTCAGCCTTGGGGCCATCGACTTCGGCATCCTGGTCGATAGTGCGGTCGTGATGACGGAAAATATCATCCGTCGCCTGTCGCATGAAGGCAAGGAGATGACTCCGACGGAGCGATTGATTCTTCTCGGAGAATCTGCGCGCGAAGTTGCGGGTCCTATTGTTTCCGGTATTGCGGTCATCATTGCCACATTCCTACCGATCTTCACCTTTAGCGGCGTTGAAGGAAAGCTATTTCGACCACTCGCTATCACTATGGTGACAGCGCTCATCGGCGCCGGTGTGGCGGCCCTGACCATCATTCCCGTGCTGTGTTCGTTCTGGTTCGCGAAGAAGCCGCCAAATGAGAAGGAAAGTCCGATCGTAACCGCTTCCAATTTCGTTTACGCGCCAACCTTGCGCTGGTCTCTGCGTCATCCCATCCTCGTGATCGCCGCAGCATGTCTTGCTTTTGCGGGCTCTATACAGATGTTTCTCACCCTGGGCTCCGAATTTCTTCCTCACCTCGAGGAAGGCAATATTTGGCTCAGGGCCACGGTCAAGCCTGGCAGCGTCACACTCGATGAATCGGTAAAAATCGCGCGCGAAATCAGAAAGAAAGTGCTCTCCTATCCGGAAGTGACGACTGTTTTGTCACAAGTGGGCGGTCCGGATGATGGGACGGACCCAGCACGTTTTGCCGATGAAGAGTTTTACATCGGATTGAAAGTGCCGCCTCAATGGCGAGAAAAGTTTCACGAGAACAAAGAACTTTTGATCGAAGACATGAGGCTGAATTTGGAAAAACTACCGAATGTCAGCTATTACTTCACTCAATACATTCAAACGACCCTGGACGAAGCGCTCTCTGGTGTTCAAGGCTCGCTTGTAGCGAAGGTTTCTGGACCTGATTTAAAACTGCTCGAAGACAAAGGCCACGAAGTCGGTCGCGCAATGAATCAGACTCCAGGTATCGTCGACGTTATCGTAGATCCATTAATCGGACAACCTCAAGTAGCAGTTCGCATCGATCGACAAAAAGCCGCTCGATACGGTCTCAACGTGGGCGATTTACGAGAACTCGTCGAAATAGCCGTAGGCGGAATGCCTGCAACAACCGCAATCGAGGACGAGCGTCGCTTCGACGTGATCATCCGCCTCGAGAAAAGCTATCGTGCCACACCTCAAGCACTCGAGCAAATACTGGTAGACACTCCTTCCGGAGAGCGAATTCCACTATCGCAGGTGGCTACCATAGAAGAGACCATCGGAGCGACTCAGATCTGGAGAGACTCAGGCAGCAGACTTGCGACTATTCGTGCCAATGTGCGCGGGCGCGATCTGGCTACTGCAGTTCGCGAAGCACAGGAGAAGGTGAAGAAAACAGTGAATCTTCCTTCCGGTTATCGCGTCGAGTGGACAGGCGAATTCCAGCGTCAACAGGAGGCCTCGCATCAGCTCTCCATCGTCGTACCGGTGACGCTAGCTTTGATCATTATCATTCTTTATCTCGCCTGCGGCACCTTGAGTGGCGCACTGGTCATGTTCTCCGTCGTGCCGCTTGCGGCCATAGGAGCCATTCTCGCCCTTCGACTGACGGGAACTTATTTTTCCATCTCCGCAGGAGTCGGCTTCATCGCCCTCTTCGGACTGGCAGTCAAGAACGGACTCCTCCTCGTGTCTTTCGTCAACGAGCTTCGGCACGAGGGTCTTTCGCTTCCTCGAGCAGTCTACCGTGGCGCGGTCACGCGACTGAGACCGGTACTTATGACGGCCACGATTGCGGCAGTAGGACTTCTGCCGGCTGCTCTCTCCAACGAAATCGGATCTCAAACACAAAAACCCTTCGCGATAGTCATAATTGGTGGACTGATCTCGTGCACATTTCTTACACTATATGTGTTGCCTGCGATATATCTGCGTTTCTCACCAAGTCCGGGCAAAAAGAGGAGCAGCTAGAGGATTGAAAAATCTCCACACCGCCGTCACGTTGTTAGCCTGCACGCTCCTTGCAGGATGTGCCGAATCGTCCAGCTCTGTAGAACCAGTCAAGACGATTCCGGATCGCACCGGGCCTCGCATGCTGAAGCTAACCGCCGATCAAATCAGAGATCTTGGCGTCACTACGGCGAACGTGAAATCGACGATGATTCCTGAAGAGCTAGAGCTTGTCGGTCAGATCGATGAAAACACGACCTTCTCGACGCCGGTAATGTCGCTGGTTCCGGGCAGAGTAGAAAAGGTAAATGTACAGGTCGGGGACCGAGTCAAGAAAGGACAGCACCTGGCTGAAGTCAGATCGGACGAGGTTGCTCGTATTGAAGCCGACCTTCTTCATGAGTTTCTTTCACTTGAAGTCGACGTTGAAAGAACCAAAGTCAAGCTTGAGCTTGCTCGCAAGGCTAGAGATAGACAGGAGATGCTATTCCAGGAAGGCATCGGCGCAAGAGCACAGCTCGAAACTGCTCAAGGCGAATTCCAAATGACAGAAGCCGAGCTCACAGCCTACAGAGAGAAGCGTCGCTCCGCCATCGAGACTACAAGAGAGAGACTGAAGCTCTTCGGAATTCCGGGCAAAGAGGTCGATCGTCTCCTGAAGACTCGCGTCACAGACAACTTGTTTGAACTCAACTGCCCCCGCGAAGGCGTTATCGTTCAACGAGACGTTGACCTGGGTCAGATGGTTGACGTCTCCACCCAGCTGTTTACCGTATCAGACCTCACCCAGGTCTGGGTCAATGCGCAAGCATTCGAAAAAGACATCCATCTCATCGCGCTCGGAGAGCCAATAACACTGGCTGTAGAAAGCTACCCGGGCAAGGTGTTTCACGGGAAAGTCGACTACATTGGTGCCACCCTTGACCCGAAGACCCGCACGCTGGCTGTCAGAGCGACTGTCGCCAACCCAGACCTCAAGCTCCATCCTCATATGTACGCACAAGTGGTCCTCAAAATTGGAGAACAGCGCGGTCTACTCGTGCCGACTGCGGCAGTGAGAAAAACCGGCGAGACATACCTGGCGTACGTCGCCACAAAACCAGGCGGTGTGTATGAAGAACGGAAAGTCGAAATCGGCTCATACAAAGGCGATGACGTCATCATAACCTCTGGTTTGAAAGCTGGAGAGACTGTAGTTGTGAAAGGTAGCCTCGAACTCAACGGCCTGGCGATTAAGTTGACGAGTGATAGCGCGGAATGAAACTAGTTACAGCCATCATTCAACCTTTTATGTTCGACCGTCTCGCCCGCGTTTTTCGAAAGTCACACCTGGCTTACTTTACGGTAAGCTCCTGCAAGAGCTACGGCATCCCTGAGGGTGAGTCGCCTATCGACTTTCTGAGCGAAAAGGTACGCGTAGATCTGGTCGTGCAGGACCATGAGGCGATTGAGGTTTCTGAATTGATCGCCGAGACGGTAGGAACACATCAGGAAGGCGATGGCATGATTTTCGTCTCTGAAATTACATATGCAATCAACATCAATACAGGCGAGCGCGGCGCTGACGCGATCCAGGCCAAGGACTGACTGGTAATGTTTGAATTAACAACCGCAAATGAGAGATAATGGACTTTGAGAGCAATCCCCATTGCAATTGAATAGAAGACCAAAAACCTAATGCCAGACCCGATCCGTATTGTCGTTATTGAGGACCACCACGTAACTCTGGACGGGCTCATACACGGTCTCGCCCGAGAAGAGGATCTGGAGGTGGTTGGCAGCTCCGACAATTCGGACGACGGATTGAAGGTCTGCGAGAACGCGCGTCCAGACGTAATTGTGCTCGACCTCCACCTTCCGGGACGGCTGGGTCCGAAAGGTATGATCAAGGAATTCCTGCGGTTCGCCGACATACGCCTCGTAATTTTCTCGGCAGAAAGTCGCCAGGCATTCATCCAGGAAGTTCTCAACATGGGCGTTAGCGCATACCTGCTTAAGTCAGAGCGAGTCTCCAAGGTGGCCGACGTTATTCGACGCGTCCATAAAGGCGAGAAGGGGCTGGTTACCCAAGATCTGACATTGGACAGAAAAAAGCTGACTCCGTCGGAACAAGAGGTGCTCCACATGCTCGGCCGTGGCATGAAGTACCAGGAGATAGCTGAGCAGCGTTATACATCCGTAGCAACCGCCAGAAAACAGTGCGAAGTTTTGCTTCTGAAATTGGGTTTGGAAAACCGCGAGCAATTGATCGCGTGGGCAGTGCAAAATGGATATGGTAGCGAAGAGCTAGGCTAAGAGCGCGATACGACGCCCGCCACGAGGCATCAATGACTCAACAGCAAACCTTCACCATAGCAGACTTGCTGTACAAAGCTAAGGTAATCTCTCAAGATCAGCTCGCTCGCGCTGTGGCGACTTCGATTCGGACCAACGCATCTATCGGCAAAGCTCTGGTGCAAAATGGCACCTCGCAAGAGACGGTCCGGACTGCAGGTCTGGCTCACACGCTTCTTATGGAAAACCTGATTGTGCAGGACATGGCAGTCGAAGCGGTTTGCAAATCGGTGCAAGAAAAGATCAATTTGGAAGAGGCGCTGGAAAACCTTGGATGGCGCACTGATTATCGCTTGATTGTTGGACGCCTCTGCCAGATCTTGACTGAATCAGGATCGGTATCAGAGGCTGATTTGAATAATGCAGTGGAGGCTAGCACGGCAAGCGGCTTACCGCTGGGTCGTGTTCTTGTCGTCAGACGCGTCGTTCCTGAAGCGCTCGTCTACGCGGCTTTGACTGGTCAGGTAATGATCAAGGAAGGCCGGATAAAGGCCGAGCAGGCAATCGCTGGATTGAGACTGGCAGCGCAGGAGCGCATATCGATTGAACTTGCACTGGCAAAACTCGGCGCAATCCCAGCGACAAGAACCGACCCAATCAGGCTTGGTGAGCTGCTGAGCGCCGCCGGACTGGTTAGCGAAATCGACCTGCTGTCCGCCGTTGAGAAGGGCATGGGGCACGAGGTTCCCATTGGTCAGGTGCTTTTGAAACATGGGCTTCTACCGCAGCACTTGCTCGACAAAGCGCTGACATTGCAGTTCATGGTCAACAACCGTTCGATGACGCCTAACGAAGCCGTCGCACAGCTTCAGCGCATCGCCAAGTCGCCGCGCGAGGAAGTAGAATACGGCGACCGCCGCGAACGCGGGCCAGAGAGCATCGACGATTACGCCGATCTACCCGAATCAGTAAAAGTGCTGGGCATCTACAAGCGCGAAGATTGGATGCGCACCATTCAAGAACTGACTTTGGAAAAACAGAATCTGGCATACAAAGTAGTGAGCCAGCAAGAAGAAATGAAATACCGCTTAGCCAGAGAGTTGCACGACACTATCATCGCCGATCTGATGATGTTAAAGCGGTATCTCGGCGGCGACAAGAAGCTTTCCAACGACGAAACCATCGAAATCGTCGATCACATAGTCATGCAATTGCGCGACATTTGCAGCGACTTCGCACCACGCAACTTCAAAGAGTGGGGCTTGATGATGACGCTCAAAGACATGATGGATCGCATGAGCGAGCGCACCGGAATTCAATCCACTTTTCTTTGCGAAATTGAAATTCCCGACCTGCCTGATCCCGTCGGCTTACACACCTACAGAATCATCCAGGAGGGTCTCAACAACGTCGAGAAGTACTCCGGCGCAAGTGAGGTGGCATTGTTCATCGAAAAGCCGAGCGAGAAGCTGCTCAGATTCAAACTGTCGGACAACGGGAAAGGCTTCAGCACTGATGGAGGCAGCTCTCCAAAGCGTACCAGCGATGCCTCGGGTGGAATGGGTATGGGCGGCATGCGCGAGCGTGCAGACCTGATTCGGTGCTTTTTTCCAACGGCTTTGGCGGTTGAGTCGAGCCCAGGACATGGCTCAACGATTACCCTCGAGATTGAGCTTCCATAAGCTTCCGACCTAAATTGGTCACCATCCAGCGCAGATCAGTCATAAATTAGACGAATAGATTTGAGTGATAAACCGATTCACGCGATTCGTGGAAAGCAGTGATACCAAGCCTATTTCGGAAACTTCACATTATATTCTGGTCGCATTGCTCGCGATATAAGGCTTAGCATTTAGAATTATCCGCAGCTTCGCTTAATCCAGAACCTGGCAAACCGTGATGAGGAGCTGTTCTCCTTGCTGCAGCCCATCAATGGCGTCAAACTACCGAGTGCCAAATCGCACAGCGACTGCTGACTTTGTTGAAATTGCACGTGATCACTAACAGACCTTCGTACTTACCCCACTGAATACAAAGCTCCTACTGTGGATCTCCAGAAAGCAGGTCCAGTAAGCTCTCATTAATGTTTTACTTCTTCTACTGAGTCTCACAAAAACTCAAATCGCCCGGCAATAGCCACGACGCCAACAAATTCGCAACAGCGGCCGCTGTGAGATGGACGTCGATTGCGGAGAAGTACGGCAGTTTAACCAGGCTGCGCCGACACGCAGCATCACTACGAACCATGGGAGGTAAAACCATGGACCAGCCTCTGAACACGCTCCCCATCCTCGCGACCGATGCAGAGGGCATCGTGCAGATGACCCAGTCCCCGGTGACGGGCTGGAAGCTCACGCTCACCGACCCGAGCAGCCCGCGTCCCCAGATCGTCATCGTCGAGGGACCCTGGGACAACGCTCAGTCCTTCCTGACGGACGCCGGCTTCACCTACGACCAGAACGGGCCGGAACCGCTCGAGGTGCGCCTGCGGACCACCCACCAGCGAGCGGTCGAGGGCGGTGTCGAGGTGGCGACCGGCACGCCGGTCTCGGTAGGCGACCAGTTGTAAAACGTAGTCGCTGCCGTGCGAGAAGCACCAGGCAGCGGACCGTGATGTTTATGTCGATCTTACGTTGATCGGCAAGAGCAGGGCGGCTTAACCAGCCGCCCTGCGAAGACTTCGACAACTCATTAGCCGAAGCGTAGGAACAGGAGGCAGTTCCAACTCGAGTAAGTTGCGTGGAGGCAACAAGTATTAGCAATGCGAAATATTTTTCCAGCGATTTTTATATCGAATTACAAATACCTATCTTCTGACGTTGTCGTTGAGCGAACTCTTTTCAGAGATCTTCAGGAAACGGTCAGGGCCCTCTGTTCACACGTCCAGCACTGACGCGTTACAGATTTTAAATCCGGCTACTAGCCGCTTTAGTATTGCACAAAAAAGGCGAAAGAGCCGGGGATGACCCGGGTTTCGCCAGCGCACGGGAGGACCTCCCGGCGCCGGTTCCAAACGGCTTACATCATCAGCCCGCGGACATCACTTGGTCGGTGCGTTCATCGAGTTGTCCGACGCGGGGTTCGTGAGCTTCGTCTTCGTCTTGTCGGAGGCGGGCGCGGAACCACGCTTGGTGACCACGTCCTCCACCATCCAGAACACGACAATCCCGGCCGTCAAGCAGAACGCCAACGCCAACAGCTTCTTGAGACGGGCTTCGGTCATGGGTATTCTCACAGTTGGAACAGATGGGTTTGAGATACAGATGCGACTCGCACGGGTACAGTCGAACTCTAGCTCTACTGCCGGAGTTCACCACAAGATCGGATTGAACCAGTCGATGGCCGGGCGTTGTTCAAAGCCGCCCGGGCGATGTTCAAAGCCGCCCGGGGAGTACCCGCTTTGGCCGACGGACATCGCTTCCTGCGCCATGAAGTACAGCATCGACGCAAGCGCCAGGATACAGATCACGCCAACGATCTTTTTGAGACGCGATTCGGTCATGAATCTCCCTCAGTGTACGGTTTAGTCAGCCTCACAATGTTCGCTCCAAGAATCGGCACTCACTACTCGCGCGGCGATAGGCAGGGCTTGGGTCGGTGGAGGAACTGCTGGTAGTGCTTGCTTAACTCAAAGAGCGAAAATGGAGGTAACTGATAGTGCTCTTAAAACAGCGCCATAACAATGGTTTCAACAATCAATCGCCAAAGGTTTACACAAGCAACGTGCCGCAACTTGCCTACGTGATTTTCTAAAATACCAAAATGAAAAATCGGACTGCAAGTCCTGTGAATATCCAGCCCAGCAACTGTTTATGGATACTTAGGCCAATTGCCAACTTGTTGGGTGATAGATGATGGCCGCGGCATTCGGCTGACCTAGCCTCTTTTCCAAAAGGCGTGAAGCTTCATTTGCCTCCGAACTCGGGCGATCCCCGGTCCCTTCGCGGAGGTGACACGATTTCCTGGAGCGCGTGTCCGCTCCGCACAAGTGTTCCATCTGCCAAACAGACTGGAGCTATTGAAACAAGGGCTAAAACCACTGCCGTTTCGAATCCAGACGCCGCATAGTGTGACCTATCGCTGGTCCGACACCTATCGGCACGGAAGAGAATCGCACTTAAAGAGTATGTGGTATTTCGACTTAAACCCATCTGCGCCAAAATCGTAAAGAGAATTGAACGACAACGCCAGATTTCATCTATTTTCCGAATCGAATTAATGTTTTCGATCAACCAACAGGTCTCCGCTTATCATGCGCGTTTTCGCAGTTTTATACACGATTTTGCTAAATGTGATTCGCGAATATCCATATTGCCAAGAGGAACCTATCATGGAGATACCCCGACTCCCAGTGTTTGCCAGACCATGGAGCCCACAGAATGCAACCCGCTAGAGAAACGAACAACAGAATTGTGCCTCTCCGCCAGAATCATGGCAGTTCAAGCGGCAGCCATCCTGCAATACCTATAACTCAAGCCCGTCGTGCTAGACAGATACGGATAGGGAAAATCCTTCTGGCAGCGAAACTTGTATCCCCAGAATGTCTTCAGGAAGCGCTCACAATCGCGCAAGAGTTGCAACAGCCTATCGGCAAAGTTCTCACTAGCACTCAACAAGTAACCGATCTTGACCTTCAATCCGCACTTCTCGCCCAATCGATGATGGCAGAAGGGTTGATCGAAGAGCACATCGCAATGGAAAGTCTGAAGCTGGCGGCAAACGAGTGTATCGCTTTCGGTCTGGCACTGGAAGTCGTACAACAGTTGAGCGACAACAAGACACCTATAGCCGCAGACCTCGAAGAGATGCTTGTGTCCTCGGGCATGATCTCGATAGCTACACTCGACGAGGCTAAAAAGTTCAGCTACGAGACAAATCTCTCGCTCGGCTCGAGCCTCATGTCGATGAGAGCAATCGTTTTTGCTCACCTAAACTTCGTGTTTGAATGCATCAACCTCGTTGGCGCTGGTCGCATCACAAAGGCAAATGCAATCAAAGCTCTTACCGACATCAAGAAAGAAAACATCGACCTTTCGCAAGCGCTTCAGAAGCAAAAAATTTCACCGAGAAACACACAAAGCAAGTTGAAACTCGGCGACCTGCTCACCGCGGGTAGCGTCATATCAGAGAAAGACAATTTGACAGCAATCGAGCAAGCCATGACCGAAAAGCGGCTCGTGGGCGAGATTCTGGTCTCAGCCGGTCTTGTTTCGGAAGAGCTTCTTACGGACGCTCTCAATATGCAAGCACTAGTGGTCAAAGGTGTGCTCTCGAAAGCGGAAGCCGCGTTCGTTCTAAGACAAGTGGTCTCGGACAAGAAAGACATCACCCGTGTTCTCAGAGACAGAAAGAGTCTCCATGATGATGCCAGCTCAGCAGGGCACGCCCTCGATCTGCTCATCAAAGCCAAACTCATTAAATGCGAAGTTGTTCCGCAAGCAATGCAAAGACAACAGAGATACGAGATGGATGCGCTCAAAGCGCTTGTCGCCTCGGACCTCCTTTCGAGCAATTTGTACGAAGCTTCCATCGAGTCCGCCAGACGCTTCATCGCTGGCGAATGGACTCAACAAGAAGCAGTCTCGGTTCTCCTCCACTGCGATCTCTCTCAGTGCGATATCAGAATCGCGGCACGGGAGCTTGGACTCGAGTCCAAGCAACAAAGCAAAGTTCGCGAAGAAGTAACACAAGTGCTCCCGCAGATTGAAGCGCCAAGAGAACAGAGAGTCCCCAGCTGGAAGTCATCTTTCGAACTCAAGCTGGCGATCATCGCACTCATAGCCTCAGTCGGCGGCGGAGTAGGCGTGATGATGGCCTTCCCCGATTTCCTCGGTGGATACTGCGTCTGCGGAGTTCTTCTCGTTCTCGGACTGGCATTCTGGGCACTCGGAAAGATTTGGGAAGACAGAGTCAAAGAAAAGAAAATCGAACTGCAAAAACAAGAGGAAGCAGCAAAGCAGCAAGTCAGCCGGCTTGCGAAGATTAGAGCGAAAGATGGCATCTAATCACTGGCGGATTTAGTGAGCCCTGCTGATGGCGATCGGCAGTAAGAAGGAAAAAAGAAAGAAAGGGATGGGATTGGTTCGGCGCTCTTGTGAATGGAGGACTTACAAGGCGAAGAGAATGGAGGGAGAGAACTGCGATGGCATGGAGGTTGGCGTAAGAGAAGAATCGGACCAATGAAGAAGAAGAAGAAGAAGAAGAAGAAGAAGAAGAATCAAAAGGCGACACAAGTTTTATAAAAACCCCCAGCGTGTAAGGCATTACTAAGTGGTTTTTAAAAGCCAAACAACAAAGTTTTACTAGACCGACTGAGGTAAGGGATAAGAGAGGGGACACCGATAACGGTGCCCCCTCTCTTTATTGCGGTCAGGAAACAGCCAGATTTAATCACTACAATCCCAGTCACAAAGTTGATACCACTGTGCAACTATGTGTTCGGATTTCGCTGCTCTGAATAATGGGAAGGTCCTTGATGGATTCTCACGCAATAAATACCGGTCGCCTTGACCGACAAAGTCATCAATTTCTACTCAGGGAGATCTTGAGATATTCTGCCGATTGGTCAGAATCAGATCGATCAACAGACGAGGTGCAAAAATCGGAATCAGCTACGGCTCAAACAACCTCAGTTGTCTGGATTAGTTGGAGTAGGATTAGCCCTGGCGATTGGGGCAAGCGGAGGGTGACTCTAGAGCTGACGTGTCAGACTCCACTCATGCATAGAGAACTCCCGGATCGAGTCGACTAGAATCGAGTCACCTCGGTGAAGTTGAAGTCAGCAATCTTCATTGCCGGGACGACCTGAGGGACGCCCTCTTCACCGGCTGTTCTTCGTGCCTGGCCGACCGCTACGACGTTGTTCAGCAACTCGATCAGGCTGACATTGAAGCGCAGATTTTTAATTCCGCGGCTTACCTCGCCGTTTTCAACAAGGAAAGTACCATCGCGTGTCATGCCGGTTACGATTTTTCGAGCCGGATCCACCTGGCGAACATACCAGACGCGCGTGAGAAGAATGCCTTTTTCAGTGCTTTTCACCATATCGTCAACTGAGCTTCCGTCACCGACAATCACGAGATTCATTGGATTGTCGCCGAGCGAATTTGGCTCTGGAAGCCCATGTCCAGTGGGAGCCACGCCCATCCGGCTGGCGCTGCGCCGTCCATAGACGAGATTGCGCAAGATACCGTCTTCAACAATCGTGACCTTCCTCCTGGCCAGACCCTCACCGTCAAAAGGGCAGCCGGCCTGCTCGTGGTGATAGACATCGTCTTCGATTGTGATGTTGTCGCCAAACACTTTATCGCCAATCTTATCAAGCAAGCTGGAGCGCTTATCCAGATGGCTGGTGCCTGTGAAGTCCCACCAGAGGTAAGAAAGCAAATCGAGAAATGCGGAGTGTTCGAGAATTACCGTATAACGACCCGGCTTCACTGCTTCTGGTTGTGACGACGCTCGAGCCTTCATCGCTGCCGATCTTGCCAATTCCCGCGTGTTCACTTGCTTAGCATGAGGACCTTGCGCTTTGGCCCAACCGGTGGAGTCGGGACCACACATTGTCACCGAGGACTCAACATGGGTTTCCCGATGATAACTGAATAAACCTTTTGAATTGCCGAGCGCCTCAAAAATAGTGCCGCTGGCATAAACACCGGCAGCATTGAGCTCGTGCTCGTTGGCAATCGCAATCATGTCACCGATTGCCGCTGCTCGCTCAGCCGCAGTGATGCTCAATACACCAGCTTCGAAACGATCGGGATAAGAAGACCATTCACCGTCTCCATCCGCATTGACGAGCGGAAGCAGACATTGGTCTTTCTCCATGAGCTTGACGGCGCTGATCGCCTGATCTACTACTTTGCAGACCCCTGCAGACGAGAGATCGTCAGTTTCCAACCGAATTTGACGGCCGTCTGATAGAACCCGCACTGCCAGCCTGTCGATCAGATTAGCCTGATGTTGCGTCATCTCATTATTGGCAAACCGCGAAGTCTCGATATCGGTTCCGACTAGATGAACTTCGATGCCTTCGACGCTTTTACCGGCATGGTGTATAGCCATGTCTACGATTTTTCCGGATGCTTCTTGAGTTAACATGGCGCTCTCCTACTTCGAATGGGCAATGCCGATCTGGACGTTGCGAAAACGGGCGGGACTGGCTCCGTGTCCGGTCCACATGGTTTGACACGGTTGTCCTTTACCGCAGTTGGGCTCACCCCACTCGACGTATTCGTCGGCACCACATATAGCATCACACGAATTCCAGAACTCCGGAGTTATACCGCTATAACTGGGATTCTTGAACATCCGTCCGCGCTTGCCCTTTTTAATCTCCCAGGCAATCTCCGTGGAAAACTGAAAGTTGTATCGCATCTGATCAATAGACCAGGACTGATTTGTCTCCATAAGAACCGCGTCGTCGGTATCAGAGATCAAGTCCTCCAGTGTCCCGGCGCTGCCCGGCACAATGGAGATATTCGTCATGCGAATGATCGGCACATGGCTCCACGACTGGGCCCGCATGGCACCACCAGAGCGCTCCAGCCCTATGAGATGCGCAGTATCGCGCGAGCTCAAGTAACCGTTGAACATTCCGTCCTTGACCAGATAAACGCGCTGCGCTGCCACGCCCTCGTCGTCAAATCCGAACGAGCCGAGCGCTCCTTTAGCTGTCGCGTCAGCAACAAGATTGACTATTGGCGAGCCATATTTCAACGTCTGCAACTTCTCAGGCGTGAGGAAGGAAGCGCCGGCGAAGTTGATCTCCTGTCCAAGTGCGCGATCTAGTTCGCTCGGGTGCCCACAGGATTCATGAATCTGCAAACCGAGCTGAGAGGCGCCTAAAATCAAATCCTTAGTCTCACTGGGGCATTGCGGCGCCGTGAGAAGAGCGACCGCCTCTTCGGCAATACGCTGAGCATTTCCAGGAAGGTCCCAGCCCTTTACCATTTCCCATCCGGCGAGCTCGAATTGCCCGACATGTTTAGGATAGCTGCGACGTTGCCGTTCTTCCGCATTAGTCGCAAAGGCTTCAATGCAGCAACCGGATCGAACGAATGTCTGTTGCAAACGCGTTCCTGCTGTCGATGCGAAAGTCTTTTTTTCCTTCACGAAAGAAAGACGTCCCTGCGCGAGTGTAACCCCTTTGACACCAAGCATGGTGCGGGCACAAGTGAGCAGGACGTCCAACTTGTCCTCAGTGCTGACCGAGAACGGATCGACAAGGTGAGGCGAGGCCCAGACCGCATCATAGACAGGCTCAGGAGCGAGCGCGACGGGCTTTCGCATGCACGATGCACTGGCTGCCGCGAGCTGAACAGCTCTCTTCGCCGCCTTCTCAAGCTCGGGCTTAGTGATTTTTTGAGTAGAAGCAAAGCCCCAACCGCCGTTCTTCAACACGCGAATTCCAGCGCCTCGACTAGTACCTTTGCTGAAGCCAGATACCATCAGGTCTTTCGTCTGTATAAATTCATACTGCTCTTCAATGAGGCGAACGTCTGCGTAGTCCGCTCCTGCTTTCTGAGCAGCGTCCAGAGTATGTAAAACGAGTGTGTCCATCTCTTTTTCTTCTTTTTTGTGTGATGCCGCGAGGCATCTTTGACCACAGCAACCCGACGGCAGAGCCGCGGTAACGGCTTATTAGAGCATGACGACTTTTGACCAAATGCTGTGGGAATGCACACCGCTACTGAGACTCGGGTCACACAAGCGTTAGCTGGCGTTCATTTTGTCCTAATGTGATTTGTTTAAGAGAACATGTTGACAACCAGGCAACGGCCCTAGGTTTCACCCGAAAGCCTGAAATATTGGCTATATCGCAGAACCCTACTGGGCCAGGTGTTCTTTCCATTTTCGGACGAAATGTGATGAACGTCTTGTAATGAACCTAGGATGCGGAAGAAACATTTGATAACTTCCTGTAGTTCCTTCTTCACTGACTCGAAACAACGCTCCGCACAGATTGATCGATCTAACTCACAATCGCCCTAACGGCATGGATTGCCGCTTCGTGTGAGATCGCTTTCCGTTCGGACCTTGCCTCGGCTCAGAACCACTCGTCAGAAGACGAGCTCTCTAACCTGGAGATGCCTTGAGAAAGTCACCGTTCGCGGTCCTGATCCTCACCTTGGCGGTCATGAGCCTGGTGGGATGCAGCAAGAAGGACCAGCAGCCGGTAAAGCTCACCGAGACCGTCATGCCGCCGCTCGAAAACAAGGAGAAGGCCCGAGTCGAACGCCGCGACGAGTCGGGGCACCTGTGCGAGCTGGAGATTCGGTACACCTCCGGAGACGTTGCCGTTCGCTACTTCGATGAGCGCAGCAAGGTCGCCAAGGTCCGCCTCGAAATCAAGCACAAGGGAATCATCGCCGAAGGCATCCCAGCGCCC
>JAIERK010000167.1 GCA_019746975.1 Candidatus Obscuribacterales bacterium | reverse complement strand
CCGGACACTTTTCAATTTCGCTATCTATAAGTACGAAGTTGATGGCCAGCCGCCAATGAAGAACCCCGTGCGCAGGTTGTCTGAGATAAAGGCATGGAATCGAGAGAAAGCACGAAGCCGGCATGTTCCATTACATAAACTCAAGGATTGGTTCGACGGCGTCCTGCTTTTGGACACCCCGGTCACTCGTGACTATTTATTGGTGCTAATTTTTACCGGCATGCGCCACACAGAAGCCGCCTCACTTCGGTGGGAGTTCATTGACTTCGAAGGCGGGTTTATCAATCTGCCTGAAACAAAAAATGGCGAGCCTCACACATTGCCGTTGACGGAATTTCTACGCGATCTCTTGCATGAGCGATATCGAAATCGGGTCAATGAGTACGTCTTCCCTGGTGGCAAGCCGAACAAGCCGCGCGGAAGAATGAACAATCCGTATAAGGCGATCGACCGAGTGGTGCTAATGTGTGGCGTCAAATTTAGCCCTCATGATCTGCGCCGGACGTTCAACATAATCGCCGAAGACGCAGGCATAGACGAGTTTACGCGAAAGCGGTTGCTGAACCATACCTTCTCGGATGTGACGGGACGACACTACTCTGTCAAAAATCCAGAGAAGCTTCGGGAGCCTATGGAAAAAATTTCAAGCCATGCGCTGAGGCTCGGTAACCGGATCTAGCTTAAACCAAAGTCATCTTTTCTCTTTGGCAAATCCTACCTCGGGAGCTCCATTTACATTGCGCAGCCTTTATGGTTGCGCTTTTTTTCGCCAATTTCTCTTGGAATCCTGTCGCTTGCATACCGTCTTTTATTGAATGCAGAGTGACTGCGGCGCTCGGTTGCGCTACGACGTTTCTTCAGTTTCTCAGCTTTCAACTGATGGATTTTTCTTACAGTGAAAAACCTGGAAAGATTTCCTTTTCTAGTTAAACATCGGGAGCTGCCGGCAGCCGCCGGCAGAACGAGAGCAACGCAAAAGTTCAACCGCCGAGTCTTCCGATAGACTCAAGCCTTTTGTTTAAAGTTGGATTGCGATCGATTCTTTCGAACTCGAGTTTGTCTAGGTATATCTTGTTTCTTCGCCGTTTGGCTCGGTGACCTCAACTCCGCCATCGACCAGGAACTTTGTTTTCCTGCCTGCAGCAGTTTCGTACCATAGGTTTCCCTTCTTGTCGAAGGCCACATTTTGAATTGAATCTTCATCAAGCGGGTTGCCTGAGTGGTCCGTCATCTCCCAATGAGTAAGGTCCTTCTCTTCGCGCACGAATGAAAATCCGTCGCTAACATCGACGCGTAGCAAAATTCCGACTGGATTGTAGTGCGGTCTGAACAGGCGTCCACCCTTGTGCACCAAGAGCTCAACGGTGCCACGACTCGATGTCACGATTCCGGTCTGCGGTAGCTTGAACATAGCGGTTTTCTTCTTCTCCGCATTGTCCTGGAAATAAACTTCATCGGGATTGGGATGTTGCGGGAGTGGGGGGCGCTTCTTCTTGCCCTGCGAACCGCTCTGCTCGTCCTCGTCCTGAGGATGTGGGTCCGGCGGGAATTGCACTAACTCTGGCACTTCGCCTTCGGTGAGCGCTTCTTCTTCTTCTTCTTCTTCTTCTTCTTCTTCTTCTTCTTCTTCTTCTTCGAGATCCAGTGCGTTGAGATCGTCATCAACTTCGATGTTCTGACCGCTTGCGTTTTGAAGCGGAACGGATCTGCTCTTTCCGCGCATGTTGGTTGGCGACAGAATTGCCTGGATCGCGTTCTGGTGGGGATTTGTTTGTTGGGCAGGAACTGCAGTTGGTGCGTCGGTCTCGGCTGGTGTCGCATATGGTATTTGCACTGGTTCGTCGCTTGATGGCGCTGGTGGTGGCGCGTCGAAGCGATACGTCGATTCAAGATCGGAAGGTGTGGTGCTGGGAATGACCTTGTCTGTGACAGGACCGGTTGGCGCTGCCCAGAACTGATTAGCAGGTGGTGCACCGAAGACCGAAAGGTTGCGCGGCGGCGAGTGAAGATCAGATTTCGGTGGAGGCGGAGCCTGCGTCTCCTCATGCAGGACCGATTCTGATTCCATTGGCGGAGCCGCTTCCTGAACTTGTGAAGATTCACCGCTTAGTTCGTTGAATGCTTCGAGCGTCGCGGCTGGCTCTTCCAAATTCGCTCTTAAACAATCGAACGCTGCCGGATCCGGCTTTGAGTGTTGTCGGGGTTGTAATGAAAGTGGATCATAGAGTGAGAACCCAGGCGGCGGAGAGCCGAGTTCGGGTTGAGCCAACGGTTCGTGCCGAGAAAATTCAGGTGGAGTAAAACCGGCGTCTGGTTCTGTATTCGGAGCGCCATAGACTGAGAGTTCCAGTGTGGATGCTCTCGGTGTATCACGTTGCGGCACAGGGCTTTCGTCAGTATAGGCAGGTGGCGGGGCTGTGATCTCCGACCACTCGGTTTTCTCTCCCGTCTCTGTCAATGTGTTATCCGACTGCGATTCGGCTGGATCGTAGAAGGAGACGTGCGGCGATGGCGAATTCAAGTCAGGCATAGTGACCGAAGGTAGTTCGAGAGTTATAGATTGGGATGCATCGGTCTCCATACCGGCATAGACAGACACCGGTGGCGGTGCGCTTGAAACATCCGGAATTGCTACACCTGCGTCGGCTGAAAACGAGATTTGTTGTAATCTTCTCTCGCCTAGCGTGGGCGGAGGCATCGGTATCTCGACTGTGCGAGCGGGCGCGTGCTCCACTGCATATGGTGCATGCTCGATGTCGGTTGGATCTACGTTCGCCATCGCAGATGCACCCTCTGGAGCTGTTGGAGTGGCGCCTGGTGGACCTTCCGCTTGCGCATGCACCGCCGGTATCGCTTGGGGTGCATGCAGAGACATCTCCATCGTCGACGCACGAACGTGCGATTCGAGAGGCGGTGCGGCAAAGATAGATACATCCGGAGCCGGAGTCATCAAGTCTGGTTGGGGAAAGGGCGGCGAGAACATTGAGATATCTACGAAGGTGTTTTTTGAATGATAGTTTGTCGGAATGGGGAGAGGTTGCTGGTTCTGGACGTCCGCAGTAGATCCCTGAGGCTTCGATGGGACCTCAGGCTCGGGCGATTGCTGCGGTGGAAACTCCCTAGAGGGTGCGTCTCCAACAAGTGCTTCCGCTGCGAACGAGTGCTGTGAAGTAATATCTTCAACAATGGCTTCCTCTACAGGCAGATTCTCCGGTGCGCCAACCTCTGCTGGGTGATCTGTCGATACGATGCGCGCTGCTTCCGGTTGGTGTGTCATCGCCGGTGGCGGTGGTGCCAAGGCGGGCTGGGCCAATGCGTCTTTCGAATCGGGCAGATCGACTAGTGGACGGTGGGCTGGGGCGGAGGGCGACAGTGTCGTCTCGAGCAGCATCTGCAGCGCGGGGTGGATCGGCAGTGGCGGCTGTGTGTACATGGAGACTGGAGAGGTAGGCGACTGTAGGTCGGAGGGCAGACCCTGCGGTATGGACACAGCATCACGGGGAGAAGGAGGCACCGCAGATGGTGCAGCGCTTTCAGGCGCACTGAATGGCGCACCTGTGTCCGTCTGGCTCGGAGAGACCGGTGCTGCCCAGGTGGACGGCGCTGGAGGTGTCGGTGCCTGGGGCTGATGATCAGCGCCCGCGGATTCAGGAGAAGCCAGTGCAGGGCTTTGATCTTCCTGCTGAGGATAAAGGGTCGGTACCGACATCACCGCATCCGCATCTCTTTCTCCTTCTGAATTCGGTTGGTCAGGTGGAAGCAAAGGTGAATGGAGTTGTTGTGGAATGTTGTGTTCGTACGTATCGGACACCGCCTGCGGTGGCGGCAAGAATGGTGCGTGAGTAGAACTGCTCTGCAAGTTCGCTGGATCAGGTTGGAGCAACGGCGTATGGACCTGCTGCGGAATGTCCTGTTCGTACGTTTCCGAAACAGGCTGTGCCGGGGGAGAAAATGGTGACTGTCCATGACTCGTTCCTGATGCGGATTGATCTGACGGCAAGAAAGGTGCCTGAGCTTCTTGTGGAATGTCCTGCTCGTATGTATCTGAAATCGGTTGTTGCGGAGCTAAGAGCGGTGAGTGTTTTTGTTGCGAAGAAGCGACTTGATCTGGTGGCAAGAAAGGTGCTCGCGTTTTTTGTGGAATGTCCTGCTCGTATGTCTCCGACACTGGGAGCGGCTGAGGAGAATGCGATGAAGGAGCTTGGGCCGGAGGCAGCAGGAACGGTGTACGGACCGCTTCCGGTATGTCCTGCTCGTAAGTTTCCGATGCCGGCTTCAAGAATGGTTGCTGCGATGAATTCGATGGAGGGAGGAAAGGCGCCTGTACGTCTTGCGGAATTGCTTGCTCGTAAGTCTCGGACACCTTTTGAGATGGTGGTGAGAAAGCTGTTGCCTCTTCTTGGGACCCCGGTGGAAGTGCAGGTGAATTGTCTTCGAGCAGCTCCTGATCCTGGGCGGCGGGCCGAGAGGGCAGAAAGGGGGGATAAGACAGACCTTGTTGTTGTTGTTGTTGTTGTTGTTGTTGTTGTTGTTGTTGTTGTTGTTGTTGTTGTTGTTCGGGGTCGGAACTCTCAGGTTCCTGGTGAATTGATTCGGACGGTTGATGCTGCGGAGGCGACGCAGGCATCGGCTCACTGGATGGTGCTGGCGGAAACAGAAATGGTGCGTTGAGGGGAGCCTTCTGCGAGTAAGATGTCGGACCGTCTTGCGGCTGCTCCTGAAGAGCCTGTTGCGAATATGCGTCTTGCGGTTGTTCCTGCTGGGAGTCTTGCGAAGGGAGATCTTCTTGAACCTTCGGCTGCGGCACGTATACAGGAACGTGTGGGTTGGATTGACCAAGTAGTTTCGTATATACCGGCAAGTTAGTTGATGGCGGAGGTGCTGGAGGTGTCTCTTGTTGGGGCTCAACTGACTCTTGTGAATGTACCGGAGCTGGTATTGCAGGTGGTGGCGAAGCTCTCTTAGATTCTTTGTTCTCTTTTTTGAACAGACCACCCAATAATCTTTTGTATGCTTCCTTGGACTCTTTGGCGTGTGGATGAGGCTCGACTGCAGTCGGTAGTGGCGTGGTTGGCGCTTCCGTTCCGTGAGTCGGTGTTCTCGGCGCAGATTGAGGCGGAGCTGCAGGAGTTACGCTTGCTTGAGTCGGCTGGCGATCGCCGAAGTATGGCGACTGCTCAACAGGCTCTTCCTGTCTAATAGTTTGGTGGGAATGGAGGGCACGCCCGGACTCGTTGCTCTGACCCCATGGCGAATAGGCCTGTTGCCTCTGTTGGTCGTCCTGATCAGTGTGTTGCGAACTTGAATTGAAAGGATAGTAGTCGGCCGGCGGTAATTGACCAAAACTCGGGTCATGCAGAGGAGCTATGGATACCTGTTGAGGCGGGTCAGGAGCTTCTTGATGCTCTGTATGCATCTCCTCATTCTGAGCAAGCGGTTCGACCTTGCTGTTGTCATTAGACGTCGCATCGTGCTGAGGTGCTGATTCTTGTTGCGGTATGGATTGTTCTTTCGTGACGGCGGCTGGGGGCTGGCCGGGTGCTGCCCATGAATTTTTTTTGGCTGAGCCGGGAGGAGGTTGGAACGAGGCGCTCTGCTCTTGGTTATGATCCAGAGGTGGTGCGGCAAAGGCCGCGCTATGGTCTTGATTTTGAGGTCGAGGCGGAGCGGCAAAGGCGGAGCTCTGTTGTTGGTTTTGAACTCGAGGCGGGGCGGCAAAGGCGGAACTCTGTTCTTGGTTTGGAACTCGAAGTGGAGCCGCGAAGGCGCCGCTCTGTTCTTGGTTTTGAGCTTGCGGTGGCGCTGCGAACGCGGAGCTTTGTTCTTGATTCTGAGCCTGAGGGGGCGCGCCGAAGGCGGAACTTTGCTCTTGATTGTGCGCTGGCGGCGGCGGAAAAGCAGATCCGGGTTGGGGTGCCGTCCATGGGTTGTGAGAATCGGATGGAGCTGCAAATCCTTGCGGTGGCGAAAACCCGTGAGTCAGTTTTACGCCTCTAGTCTCGCGTGTCTCCTCCTCATAGTAATCAGGTTGTCCGATTTCGGTCCCGCTAGCGGCATCGTACGCAGCCTGTAGTTCAGCGTTTCCATAGTAATCCTGGCTCACTGAAAAGCCCTGGTTGGCCTGAGACCCGAAGGTCTCATCGAGGCTTCCATGGTCCATCGCCCAGGCATCCGCCGGTGCTGCCTGTGACGGATCGACAGTTCTGTCCAGCGCTCCGACAGGGTCGTCTTGCTGGGGCGTGGAGTAGGGAATGTACTCGCCGAAAGAATTCTGCTGCGACTGAGCAAGATTTTTCAAAATCTTGTCGTTAATGTATCTCCGCCCGTCAATACCGCTGACATAAGTCAGTCGCGGTTTGCGTTTGCCATCGTTAGCCATCGGCAAGTCCCCTAACAACGCTGCAAAGGCAGCTTACAGAATCATACAATACAGTTTAGGGTAACTATATATCTTTTGGAGGGTTTACCAATAAAGGGTATATGCTTGCGGCAAATAAAGTGATAATTTTTGAGCGCATCAATAGAGCTGTCGCCCTTTAATCGAGGAGGATTTTGCCATGTTCGATTTGGATCGTGTGGAAGTTCTCGCCAAAAGCTACGAAGAGATTGGTGACTATGAGACGGCGGAGATTCTGCTCACAAATTTGCTCGAGATTAAGAGCCGCAGTAAAAGCGATAGTCCAGTCGAGGTTGTTGCGATTTTGTGTCGACTTGCCGTCAACCTGGAGGCACAGGAGAGAAGGAGCGATGCTCTGAAGTACGCAAGAAGGGCGTTCAAACTTGCATCTGGCCGTCTCGATCCGCACAATTCATATCTAGTCGACTCCCTTGAGTTGGTTCGAAATCTGAGCGGAAATTTTGCCGCTGCATGAGGCGTTTTACGGAGACGAGGAACCATTCTCAATGCGAATGTAGCCCGACGGACGAACGATCAAATTGTGCATCAATACAATTTGGCCGGCTTTCAATGCAACTCTTGCGTGTCTTCCCGCTGCCAATCCCACGGCCGGTACGAAATCGTCTGGAGCAGATTTGCGCTCGATGTCTTTTTCGATGAGGTCGCCCCTGACTAGTTTGCTGCCTTTCGCGATGTCGTGATTAGCAAAGACGGCAGTTAATGTATTCATTTCTTTAGTAACTTTGCTGCATTCAGTATTTTTCATGCGATTAGTAATGATGCCATAGGCAGCACCACATATGGCGCAAAACAGAATGGCGATTAAAGCGATTCTCGTCATTCACCCATTATACGGAATATATCGATATTTACGGGTATAACACTGACATTGTCGAGGATTAACACCTCTAGAAAGTCAACGTACCGAAAATGAACCCTTCGTCAGACCCTGTTCTTGCTCCAAACTATGAAATCCTGGGGACTCTAGGCGAAGGTGCAATGGCTATCGTCTATAAGGCGAGGAACACATCTGTCGACAGAATTGTCGCTATTAAAACGCTCAAGTCCGCTGAACCTGAGCTCATGTCCAGGTTCACCCAAGAGATGCGAGTGCTTGCCAGACTGCGCCACAAAAATATCATCGAAGCGATTGACTGCTTCGAGAACGTCAGTGGACAGAGCTTTTTCGTGATGGAGTTTGTTAACGGACATTCGCTCGCCAATGTGATAGCTGCTAAGCGCGGCTGTCTTCCGGCTGAGGAGATAGCGGAAATTTCGATTCAAATTTTGGACGCGCTCGATCATGCGCACAGTCAGCAGATCATTCATCGTGATTTGAAACCGGCAAACATCATGGTGGGGAAAGGGATTGACGGAGAGCCTGTGCTGAAGGTGCTAGATTTTGGAGTAGCCCGGCTGCAAGATAATTTGCAAAGATTGACAATGGCTGGACACGTAGTCGGATCTCCCCTGTACATGAGTCCCGAGCAGTGTATGGGTCATGATGTTGGTCCACGATCGGATCTCTATTCTTTGGGTGTACTGCTCTTCGAGCTCATTACCGGTACGCTTCCTTATGTGTTTCCAACTGCTAGCCAGACAATGGGTGCGCATTGCGATTCCAACGTTCATCCTGTCTCGCTCGATGAGTATCGTTGTGATTTGGGTGCGTTGGATCAGCTCAACAAAATTGTGCGCCGGGCGCTCGAAACGGACCAGGACAAGCGGTTTCAATCGGCCAAAGAGTTCAAGCGTGCGATCGAATACTGGATTCAAAGTGTGCGCGTCGGCTCTCAAGCGCCTCTACCAAAGGAGCTTGCTGGAGTCGACGAAGCCATTGTCAGCGAGCGTGCGGACAGAGAAGAACTCGCTTCCGCGTTACGCAATATCGTGAAGACCTCTCGTCCGAACCCACAAATCATTAGTCCTTCGCCAAGACCGCTGCGAAACTTTCTAATTGGTTTGACCTTATCGTTGATTTGGGGGTGCCTGGTTATCTATTGTGCCGTCAACTTCAGTCGATGTGTGGAGCTATTCAAGAGCGCATCCAGAGCCGTGAGCAGCATTTTTACAGTCAAATCGACTCCTGTCGAGAAAAATCCCATGGTTGAAGTCATCGATTCGGAAGTACCTGAAAAGTCTACACCGATGGCAAGACCATACTCGGAGGCAGATTCCCTTAATGATTCGGACATGGAAAGGGCGATTAAAATAAAATAGAGACGCATCATCGGCGGTGCTATCGAGGAGCGAGTTGAAGACGTTCAATCATCTGCTAAGGAACTTTGAATGGGACACCGCCATGATATTGCTTTGCTTTATTGGTCTGGTGTTAATGGATTTCGTGGTGCTGAGGGACTTCTTTTCCGTGTCCATAGTTAGAGTTCCCGTCAATCTTATCGTCAAGACCTCCACACCCGAACAGTCTCCGTCAGTACGTGTCATAAAACCTCTCTGCGCTGACGGTCCAGTGACCTGGACTTTCAAGTGTGCAACTGAAATGAGTTATTCCTACCTTTGGAAAGAGAAAACCGGCAACAGGTGGACTGTTTGTATTCGTATTGACTCTGCAAATGTCAGGCTATCGCTTCCTATCGAGATCTACTTGCCGATTGACCCTCCGGTGCGGCTCGAGCAACATAGTAAGGGACACGTATTGATATGCGAACAGGTCTACCAAGATGCGGAGAATTATGCTCGCTCCAATCTCAATTCTGTTTTTCACAGAACCTACATTGGCGAAGGTGATACCGTTGATGAAGCCGGCGCAAATGCAGTAGGTATCGCCACCGCGGAATTTGCTGAAGCTTATAAAGAGCAAACGCAAACTAAAGCGCAAGATATTTCAGATCTCTATGATTTTTTAGAGCTTAAGCGGCCAGAGTCGTACAAAACATCGGTGGAAAGTGCCGTGGCTGCTCTGCGGAAAGGGCGAGTTCGTCGACTCTGATATTTGTTTTGGACCGGAAAATTTAGGGAGGTGCTACCTCGTAAACGTAGCCATAGTCGGATGTGGCTCCCGGCATTTCCGATACGTCGACCAGTCTTCTGAACCGAATATCAACGGCTGTACCCGTCGTAGCATAAAATGGTCTGACTGGACCGCTACCACCAGGCATAGTGGCAAGTACGGTGGCTGCCGGATTGTAGACTCGACCAAAATCGTTGCGTGCTTGAACCATTGGTGGGAATCCCAAGTCGTCGCCTCCGCAGGGAGGATTGGGGTTCGGGTAATCGCCGCCGCCTGGACCTGGACCTGGACCTGGTCCGGCGTCGCCGAAGACGCTCGGGTATACTTTTGCGTGGTAGGTTGGCATGAATTGTGTCAACAATCTGCCAGGCTTAGGTTCAGCAATAGCGACAATCGGCTTCGCTACCGGCTCTCCTGCATGTTTCCCACCTAAAGCGGTGCCTGGCTGTCTGACCTCATCTCGGAAGTAGATGTCCCACTCACTCATGAGTGTGAGCTTCCCACCAGGCGGCGGGAGATTAAGTAGCGAGTTGCCAATCGTACTTGCGTTGATACCACCCATTGCTTCGCCATGCTCTGTTCATGCGACGATGCGTACAGAGGTGTCGGGGTGAGAGGCTTGCTCAAATAAATCACTGCCCCGTCTGAAGCAAATTTGAATATGTGGATAATGCCGGACGGTATAGTGCCGAGGGCGTGATAGACACCGCTGTAGTTGATCGGACCGACCCAGGTAAATGTCGGGGGAGTCGGAGCGTCCAGGACAGTCGTCTGCATGTTCACCACAGACGAGATGTTTGTTTTCGTGCCACCTCTGCGAATCCAATCATGCAATGCCACTCTCCAGACCTCTGACGGTTGTCGTGGTCCAATCGACCCATCGAGCGGCCATTTCATCGCAGCCATGTGAGAGCCCGCATCCAACGGATAGTCGCCGTTCTTCGCCGTCAACATGGTGGCGCTGGATGAACCGCCTCCGCCACTCATCTTGGCGTGGGTGTACAGATCAATTGGCCTGGTAATTTCCGGAACCGGACCGTCAGGGAGACTGATAGACAATGCGCCGGGCGCCGGCAGCGGATCGAAGACTGTGGCAGGCTGCGCGCAGGCGACTACAGTGGTGGTGTAGGAACTGTTGGGATCCAGGTTTTCCTTCGCCTCGGCCCTGATAATCGTTGGAATCTGATACGGTAATTCCGCGATAGTTGCCTTCCAGAGCTTGTTATCTACGATACGAATCGAGTCACTGATTCCGCCGAATACAAAATCCACCGACTTGTATGGAATGTTGGTATAGGATTTGTAGAAGTTGCCTATTCTCATCGACGCGGGCACGGGCGCCTGGTCAGTCGGTTGTGGTATCGGAATCGCCGTTAAGCTTCCTCCTTCCAGGGAGCCCAGGCTGAGTTGCAGCGAATTGGCGACGTAGCCTGAGTGACCGGTCATTCGGATCTGATTCTGTTGATAGGCAGTCTGGGCTGATGCATATGGTGTGACGGAATTTCCATCCTTGTCTTGACCGGTGCCACCGGGCTGAATTGCATCCGTAAGAGCAGTGACCAAAAGATCTTTTGCCAACATGGCATTGTCCAGGTCTTGTTTGGCCAGATCCTCCATAATCGGTTGACCCAACTTGTCAGCGATAATCAGATCTAAACGCGCGGTTCCGATGATTGTGTTGATGCTTCTCACCGGTAATGGAAAGCCGTCACCGGCGATTGTGGCCGCACCATTGGGCGCATAGTCTGAAAGGGAAACATAACCACATTCGTCCGAGTTGATCACAATTCTAGAACAATCTCGCGCAGCGGCTATGGCTGCCGATTCAACAGCCGTTCGTTGTTCTGAATTGCTGCCTACAAATCGGACATAGCCCAAACATAGAAGAATCAGTGCAATTATAATAAACGCAAACGCGCCGATCAAAGCCAGCATGTTGCCGTTGTCATTGCGATTGCACGGTTGTCCCTTTTTCATTAACCGTACTCTTTTGTGATTGTGCCGCATCTCTATTTTATCATCCGGCGAGAGGACCACAATGTGGTATCAAGAAAACTGATGCTAACCGACTTGAAAACTAACGGAAAAAACAAGCGGGGCTTGCCACGTTTTCTTTGGTTGTCCGCGCTTATCAGCGTGTTGTTCGTCTATCTCTATTTCTGCCCCGGGTTGAACGAATCGTTTGTCAGTAGATTGTTGTTCCATCCGGTAAAATTATCCGGCCGTCTCAACGATGCTCAGACCATATCCGGTGTTTCAGGAGAAGAGGTTTTTTTCTCTAATCCGAAAGATACAAGCAGTCCGCAGCTCAGCGGCTGGTTGTATCGACAACCCGATTCCAAACTGATTGTTCTATTCAACAACGGCAATACCGGCAACGTATCGACTCGGCGTTGGAAACAAGAGCGCTTATTGACTAGCGGCGTCTCGTTGTTCGCATTCGATTATCGTGGTTTTGGAAGAAGCGATGGATTTCCTACTGTCGTCGGCGTCGAAGAAGATGCCTGTACGGCATTCGACTATCTTGTGAATGAGAGAGGCATATCACCCGCTAACATTGTGTTGTATGGCGAATCTTTGGGGGCGTGCATGGCGCTAGCGACCGCATCGCGAAGGAAGTGTGGCGGCTTGATTATTCAGTCCGGCTGCGTGTCTGCTGAGCGACTCTGCAAAGAGCAGGTGCCGATTCTCAATCTCTATCCATCCTTCCTGTTTTTTCGACCACCTCTGGATAACCGCAACTATCTCATGGCCAGCCACCCGCCGCTATTGATCGTGGTTGGACAAAAGGATGAAATCGTACCGGTTGCACATTCGCAAGCACTTTTCGACCTGGCGACGAAACCAAAGCGGTTAGTGGAGCTACCGAACAGCAAGCACAACGATTTTTCGGTTGATGCTGCGCAGTTACAAACATCCCTTGAACGCTTTTTTTCTGAAGTGGAAAAAAACAACGAAATTACAAAGCCTCAGTGAGGTTCTATTCTTCTCGGTTCGCTGAATTTTTCTCTTACAATCCATTTTGAATATACTGGATTATCTTCATATCGAAATACAGGAACTTGAGCTTGAATAGGCTTTGGTTGCTCTACCGGCATTGACGTCACTGTCGAGCTTTTCGGGGATTGGTTTGAGCTAACGACAGCAGTCGGATGGTTTGTCTGTTTGCCTGGATTCTTCCCTGTTGTCTCGATTGTTTTGCTTCTCTTGTGCTTGAATGGACTGGACAAGATCTTTGCTGTTCTCAAATAATTTGTGCGGACTATTTCTACATTAGTCACCAAATACGCTACCACTGCGACAACTACAACAAGCGTCCCGACACCTACGGTCGCTATCCGCATTGCTGTTTGGGCAGGCGATAGCCTCGGTCCGGTCTTCGCTGCGGCGCTGGCAAACTTCATCATTACCGTTTGCTCTCTTTCGAGTTGTTGACGCCGTAGTGATACCAGATTGTATAAATCTGACTTTACAATCTCTCTTGTTCTTGATTGCTTGTGTTCCAGTCGCTCAGCCTCTGCCTTGTCAAACCAGTCGGCCATCGCTTTCTTGAAAGAGTACAACGATTCATGTCGCTTCTCCGGGTCCTTTTCGATTGCTTTTTGAAGAACTTCAATCAACGTTTTCGAAGCTTTCAGCTGGTAAAGAAAGCTCTCAGTGTTGTTGTCGCCGTAGTCGGTCTCTAATGCTAAATTCCCATCCCTATCAGGCATCTTTCCGGCAACTAAGCGATAGATCAGAACGCCGGCCGAATAGACATCAGATTTCTTTGTTGGCGGGCTTCCGTTCAAAATTTCCGGACTCTGATAATCCAGCTCGAGTTCGCCCTGACGATTCTCGTTCTTAAACTGAATGAACTCGGTCTGCGGCTTTCTGTAGCCGAAGTCTAGCAGTTTGATGAAAACCTTATCGTCATTTTCAATCAGCAAGATATTGGACGGTTTCAAGTTACAGTGGAAAACACCGGAGCTGTGCGCATGAATCAATGCATCGACAAGCTGATAAACGAAGCTGATCAACTCATCCTCGCTGCCAATTAGAGAAGTTTGCTCATGAAGCAATTTCGACAGGCTGACTGCTTCAGAGTACTCCGTGATCAGGTATGGTGTGTTATCCTCTGATTCCAAGTAGCCCAGATACCAGACTATGTTCGGGTTATTGAGATTCTCCTGAGCCTTCGCATCTTGTGAAAAGGCCTGGGCCATCGATGGAAACTTGACAGTTTTTATTGCAACGGTTTGTCGTGTGGAAACATGTTTGCCGAGATAAACCAGCGAGCTGGGACCTTCTCCGATGGTGCCCACAATGCTGTACGTGTTGGCTAGAATCGAGTCGCTATCCAACCTCTCGACTTCTTGTGCAATCGGACCGACTCGGAGCAACTCTTCTGGTCTGACGATGGCAAGCATTCTGTTGATAGTAGATTTTACCGATGCTTTGGCTCGAGTTAACCCCGAATTACTACCAGGCGGTGGACTGTCAGGCACATCAACCTGAACTCCTCTCAGTGAGACAGATACCGAAATATCCGGCAGTTTGATTGGTTTATCTGAATCGCCGATGTTCTTAGTGGGGTCACTTGTAGCACCCTGAGTTCCAAAACCTAACTGTAATCCATGATCAGTCTGTGCAAATCCTTCAGTGCCACGCGTAACGGGCTCGTTGTCGAATGTGTGAATTTCATCGGCGTTTGGAACGTCTACGCTCACCCCTCTGAGTGAAACCGATACCGAGATCTCCGGTGGGAGATCGTTAACGTCTGCTTCTCTAGCTGTGTTTGGCTGTTTCAACGATTTAATGAAGCTGTCTATTGCTTCTTCATCCACTCCTTGAGCTGTTCTCGTCGAAACTGATGCCGGCGTCGGTTGTTCTGACGAAGATGCGGCGGAGTCCTCTGAGCTTGGACCTGCATTCTGTCGCTGCTCCTCCGTGAAGGCTCCTGGAAGTGCCTCAACCTGCAAACTTTCCGCGGAAATCTCTTGAGGCGCTGAGTATTGAGATTGAACTGGTTGATCCGAAATAGGCTCGGAGTGACTTTCTTCCGATTGTGTTACCAGCTCAGTATCAGGAAGTCGATCGGCCGACGCGGTTAGCGAATTTGCGTCATCGGGCGCGCTCTCATCGTTGTTATCACTCGATGTACCTGTTCCAAAATCAGCCGACCCAGCCGGTTTTATACTGTTTGTCGATTTCGGTTCTTCTGTCATACCAACCGAATTTAGCGATCCTTTGAAGCTTTCGAGCAACTTCTTTACGATACCACAATCCGCCAACGCCGCTTAAAGCCATTTGATGTTCACAAGTTATGAGCAATGTTTCCATTATTCGACTCCACCAATGCCTGGCTCAGATCAGGAGTAGAGTCAAACTAAGAGGTTCCCTTTCTTTGACGCAGTCGTGAGAGTTCTGCTTTTTGTTTTAACAGAGTTAGCTTAAACTCGGCAGGCCCACCCCTGAGTTCGAGCAAATCTAATCCCTTTTTGTTTTTCCTCGACTGCTTCCTGAATATCGCAATCACTTGCTAACATTCCGCTCAACACATGGTATGTGCCGATTACCTCACCGAGAATTTCTTTCCTGCAGGGCTTCATCTTATCGAACATTCGAGCGGCGTCCTTGAGATTGCGTCGCGCGTTGATCCTGTCGTTGTTGAGTGCCTGGAGCTGACCGATTGCCGCGGAATTGAGCGCGAGTGTCTCAGGCAAAGGTGATTCTTGCATGCGCTTGGCACGGGGTGGGACAGGTTTTCGTTGCCATTGCTAAAAGACCATGAGACTTGATAGGGCGATCAATGTAGCAAAGTTGACCAAGAACAACTTCTTCGAAAGTTTTTTTGATGGTCCCTTTAAATTCGCGGCATTGCGGAGCTCACTCGCTTCCGGAGCGGTGAGCCCGCAGGCGGCGAGCTCTGCCGACAGATCTTTGAAATTCGAAAACCGTTGGTCAGGGTTTTTCTGCAGGCATTTTTCGACCAGCTTTCGGAGCCTCGCATCAACGATAGCAGTGTTGATGAGCTCTACAGGTGGTGGCTCCCTCATATGCATCGCCATGACTTCGAGGGCTGTTTCTGCGTCGAAAAGCTTCCTGCCTGCGAGCGCTTCGAATAGAACACAACCAAACGAATATACTTCCGATCACGCGTCGTATGCGCGTCCATCGATCTGATCCGGACTCATATAGGCCGGTGTTCCTGCTATTGTCGTGGACTGAGCGACTGCCGATTCTTGTGAGGCACCCATAAGATGGGCGACTCCAAAGTCGATGATACGAGCATCCGTAAATTGCCCGTCTACCAAGACAATGTTGCTGGGTTTTAAATCTCTATGAAAAACTCCGACCTGGTGTGCGTGCTGCAATGCATCGGCAACAATTGCTATCTAGTGGACGATGATCGAGCCTGGACCGTGTCGCTTTGCTTCAGCAAGGGCCCGATAGGCGACGTCAAGCCACTCTGTCACGGATCGTTCTGTCTTCAGGCTGGCTACTCCAAATGTGACACTGGCATTGAAGATGCCTTCTTCAGACTTGAAATTAGTCCTTTCGAACTCATCTTTGATCATCTTGACCAGCGTGAGCAGTTCGTCCACGGAGAGGCTATCAGCTACAACTGCGAACTCGTCGCCAGACAGTCGACCGACTACGCCGAACTCGCGAAATGTTCGCTTCAAGATGTCTCCTATCTGCGAGATCACCTTTTCACCTACGGAGAAGCTATAGCGATCGTTGATCGAAGCCAGTCCATCGATGTCGAGTACGAGCAATACCGGATTTATCGAGGCGGTTCGTTTTATTCTGGTAGCCGCATTCATAAACTCCGCATAGGCAAGGGATCCGGTCAATCCATCCCTTCCTACGAGACTCTTGATTGCTCGATAGCGTTCTATACGACCTGCGATGGTCGACACTAAAAGCTCTGGAGTTGCCGGTTTGATCAAGTAATCGTCTCCGAGGCGTTTGCCTCTGACTTGATTCTGCAACTGATTTTGGGTCGTCAAAAAGACAATAGGGGTGGTATCAAACTTGTCGTTCTGCCTTACGAACTTGGCGAGATCGAAGCCGCTCATCTCACCAAGGATAAGGTCCAGCAGGATCAGGTCCGGTTGCGAGGCTAGCAATCCTTCTTCAAATAGCTTCGGATCGGTCATAACCATCGGCTCGAAGCCGGCTGAATCGAGGAAGGCATGCATTGCTGCCGCTTGGACAGGATCATCCTCCACGACTAGAATTTTGTATCGCGGAGTGCAAATTCGTTCAAAGACCCGAGTCGCTTTTGCCGACAATACCTCCAGCTCCGCCCGACTGTTCCAGAAGTCGTCGCAGCCGGCCTGGATGGAAGTAATTTTCTCGTTGAATGCTCCCTCTTCGCCTACAAGTACGATTGGAACATCCTCTGAGTCAGGCTTTTGTCTAACCAGCCTGGCGAGCTCGAGAGGCGAACCACCTTTGACCGATGTGTCGATGAGCAACCCGTCAGGCAACCGTTTGCTGAATAAAGCTGCTCTTGCAGCAGCAAAGTCTTGTGCCGATTCTGTCTTGAATCCGAGATCTTTGAAAATGCTGGTCAGCGCTACGGCTGAGTTTCCAACCAGGAAAATCGTGCGCTTCAATGCCTCTAACGATTCCTGGGTCGTATGCGATGTCGAGGTACCTGATCTCTGCGATACTCCCCGATCTTCACGGTAAGCCATGAGGAGGTGATAGAGATTGTTGGTAAGACGCATGAGTTGATCTACCGTCATCATCATGGTCGTCAGGTCTTGCTTGCCGAGCTGCGCCGAAAGGTCTTCTGCGGCGATCGCGCGATCGCAGAAGTCTCCCATGTCATACAGACCGCCAGAACCGGCCAGTCGGTGATACAGCTGATGGAGATCCTGTATCTGCTCTTTCTTTCTTGGATCCTGTTTGATCGCTGTAAGCAGGTTGCGCACCTTTTCTATGCGCTCCAGCGATATCGCGTAAAACTGCTCGCGTGCCTTTTCGACCGTTCGAGCAATGTCATCGGAGATATAACTATCGGTCATCCAGCTACCTTGCGCGTAACCCCTTAAAAGTCTGGCACGATCTCCCGGACCGTTGCGAGGATGTCATCAATCTTGAACGGCTTCATCAAGAACCTGTCGGCACCGGAACCAATTCCGTCTTCTTTCCTTCCGCGCATGCCAGTGAGCATGATTACCTTCGCAGCACCATTTTGCGACCTGTATTGCTTCAGAACTTGAAGCCCTTCCATGTCGGGCAATTGCCAATCCAGTAAAACTACATGAAAGCTTCCCGTCTCGAGCTCTCTTAGAGCATCTTCTCCCGTGCCGACAGCTCTTACTTCATAGTTACTCGCTGCGAGGCAGTCCAGCATGAGGTCCGCAAGAAACTCGTCATCTTCAACAATCAAAATTTTGTGCATCAGTGAAACAGGGACCATAACTCAAGCCGACTCGGTCGTCCGCTTTTTATACCCTCTCCCTACCTGCTTAAAACGCCGCCAGATTGAGGGCTAACCCCGGGACGCTTGATTTTTCGCTCCCGGTCGAAAGACTACGGATGCGATTGTAAACAAATAAATCTTCCCTGTGAAGCACAGATGACAACCTGCTGATTGTGCGTCGCGCGTTGTTCCGAGTGGTAGCGTATCTGGTGCACTGGATAACAATTCTAAAACAATTACTTTGCCATCATATGCGGTGCATTTTTTCTATTCGACAGCGTCAAATTGACAATGCGCAGACCAAACAATGACAGACGGGTTTGTTTTCAACCTTGATGTACAAGCAAACCAACATGCTCGGATCTATTTGTAAGATTCGAGGGAACGATAGCCCGGCAAATGACGAAATCGAGAGGCTATTTCTCTTCAGCTTTCTCGCCGCCGCCGCCCTTTTCTTTGAGCTCTTGAACTTTCTTGAGCTGTTTGGCTAATTTGACAATTACCACAGGCATAATGATCACGCCCGCAATAGCTATCATCATTCCGACATCTAGATCCATTGTAACGTCTCCTTGCTGTGCTAGTGCCACCGAGATCTTCTAGTAATACTACTAATAATAGTCCCTTTAATCAGAGACCACAATCACGCTTGTTGCTTTACATCCTTGACACCATCTTTAGTGTTACCCCGCGATGCCAGAAATGTCCAAATTTCGGCTGCGGATGAACCTTCTTATGATTGATAGCATTCCACTGTGGACTGACCTTGTCAATCAGCAAATCCGATAAATTAGATAGGATAGAGACAGAATGCTGAAATGGACCAATGCAAGGACATTTACGGATAAAACAGGGACGTCTGATGAAGATTGTAAGCAGTACCAACAGAAGGGTTGAGGGCAGGTCCGGTGAGCGGTACCGGGCTTTTCTCTCACGGTATGGACCGTTCCTTGCAGGAGTGTTTCTGATTCTGTCTGGTAATCTCGGTCTCTTACAACCGGCAAGCGGTCGCGGTGAATTTATCGGGCGTCCAGCGGCGGATGATGGCACAAGCGGTGGCGGCGGCTCTGACAGAGACGAAAGTTTTTCAGTTTTCGGATCAAGTTTGGTTGACGCCTATAGGAAGAATTTTTTCGATCATTTTCGCTTCCGTGCAATTGGTATGTCCGTCACCAACGATGGTTTCACGGAGGTCATGCTGCGACTTCCACGAAACAGTCGATTTCGTCCATTCTTATCAGTCTATGTGGCGCTTGATAAATCTGGAAAGATCATGAGAACGAAGATGCACCTCAAGCGCCGATTTATTGAAGATAAGATGCAGAGCGCCTTTGCTCGTGACTTTGCCAAAAGCTTCGTGCAGGCTTCCGTGCCTGATGGAGACCTGGACAAGGTCAGAATGTTGAGTAACGAGATCTTCTTTCGCCAGGCCATAACGAAGGTTACTGACGTAAAGGTCTCAACAGATGAACCGGGGGATGCAGCTCCAACTACGAAGACAATCTTCAAGCTCGGACCAGGAAAACTCAGAGAAGGCGACATCATCATCATGGGTCAGGGGGGAGAATTGCCTTCTTTGCCCAAGAAAATGTCCGACCTCTACAAGTGTTTTATTGGACAATCCAAAAGCGCCAGACTAGAGCTTACGAATACGGTGCTGAGATTCCACAACGAACAGGTTGCCAACGAAGATACCCTCGTTATCACCGTTGTCTCTTCTGGCGACGACAAAGTGCCGGAAAAACCGGAAGTGGATTTCGGCGATCTGCCTGTTCGCATACCGAGCATTTTTTGAGTTTGGAAAATCGATGTTACTCTTCCGAAGACGAGGATGATTCTTCTTCCTCTTCTGCCGGCTCTTCCTGCATGTTGCCGTCATTCTCCCAGACTGTAGGGGAGATGAACTCAACCTTGGCGATAAGCCACTTGCGGTTTTCCTTCTTACTCATTACAAAACGCATGTATTGCGGTCCAGTCTTGATCCAGTACTTGGTCCGCACCAGGACGGAAGCCTTGCCTTGATCTTTGTCGTAAGACTCCACCTTTATATATGATTTCGGCGCTCTGCCGGTGTCGCTCACGACATTGAAGGAGAGATTGTCTTTGGACCAGGTGTCCTTGAGCTTCTTGTAGTCATCCGACGACCAGTCGGGAGTGAAATAAGCGCCCAGCTCTTCCTGAGTGATAGGCTGGTTGTCGCTTACCGCCAGCACTCCAAACATCTGGCGTATCCAGATACTGATTTGGCGCAGGTCTTCGCCGGCGTTAGCCTGATCTTCAGGCCAAACCGCGTCTTCGAGAATTTTCTTGTCACCGCTTGTGTGATATGTAAGCGACCAGTAATCGCCAACATCGGCCCCGTTGGCATTGCCGGCGTGATCGTTGAGACTGAAGCCAGCTGGAGATTCGATCTTCACCAATTTGCCCGGGGTATCCTCGTCGTCGCTTACCACCCAGAGATAGATTTCGCCAGGCTTCTTGCCGGCAGGCTTGTAGTAATAGACCAGCCCTTTGGTGGTGTTTTTGGTGGGAAACACATTGCCGAATTTGGTAAACAGAATCGTGCCACCAATCAACAAAGCCGACAAACAGATGCCACCAACCACGAGCATGATCGGCACTTTTTTGAAGATTTCGAGATTCTTTATCTTATCCAGCGGATTGGCTGGTTTTTCTTTGACAGGCTCTGGGGCTTCTTCCGCCTTCTTCCTTTGCTGGGTCCGGGTCGTTCTTAGTGTTTCTTTTGTCGTTGATTCTTCTTTGGCTGGACGGGAGAGGGTTGGGTCAGGCGCCATCTGAGCGCCAGTCCGCATCTTTTCATTTCCCGAAACTCGGGGCGTCGACGTGCTGCTTGCCGTTCCGGCCTTAGAGCCAGCTGGTTGCTGATACTTCGCTAGAGAGGAGCGCGTCGAGCGCACTCCTTTTGCCGTTGGTCCAGGTCCAAATAACTTTTCTTTGTCGATGAGCTTGGATACGCCTTCCAGGGCGTCTCTGAGCTCTTGCATCGATTGATATCGTTGTTCCGGCTTCTTCGCAAGCGCTTTGAGAACAACCCGCTCCAAAGTCTCAGGAATATCGAGGTCGGGCCGAATCTCTTTGAACGGCTTGGGCGGAGTCGACATGTGCATCTGCATAGTGTCGATGATTGAATTGCCCATGAGCGGAGGGTGACCGGTCAATGACTCATACATCATCGCGCCCATCGAGTAAATGTCGGAGCGCGCATCCAGCGACTGTGCCATGCACTGTTCCGGACTCATGTAGATCGGACTTCCGAAGACTTCACCTGTCTGAGTCAGGTTTTGCGATTGCTTGCCGGACGAGGGCATGAGCTTTGCAATACCGAAGTCCACAACTTTGACGAAGTCTTTCTTGCCCTCGAAGTCGATAAGCATAATGTTGCTGGACTTGAGGTCTCTATGAATAACGCCCTTTTGGTGAGCATGCTCGAGCGCCTCACAGGCCTGCATGAAGATCGGAATCATGCGTTTGACCTGGACCTGTTTGTCGCGTCTGATAATGTCCGAAAGGCTTTCGCCCTCCAGGAAGTCCATGACAAGGTAAGGCTGACCGCTGGCTACAAAGCCATAGTCGTACACTGTAATGACGTTCGGATGCTGCAGGTGCGATGCCGCCTGTGCTTCCTGCTGAAATCTCTTGATGCTAATTTGATCCGAGACGAGCTGAGGGAGCAAAACCTTGATTGCGACGGTTCTGTCCATGAGCTCGTGAATGCCTTTGTAGACCGCGCTCATTCCACCGCGACCGACTTCTTCGACCACTTTGTAGCGGTCGTTGAGAATCTGACCAAGCAATTCGTCCTTTTGCGGTGTCAGTAGCATGGTCCGATCTTTCGGACACACGACTAAATTGCTGTCCTGATACTCCTCATTGCAGGCAGGACATTTCTTGACCTTAGGACCGCCAGTCGTTTGTTGTGATTCGAGAGTCACTTCTTTCCCAATCGCCCATCTATTCAGCAACAGCCATGTTAGCAAAAACGTCTTTGATTTTGCTCAATTGCCTGCCCTGACTCGTGTCTCGACGCTGCCTCCACCGGTTTCATTCCACATCTATGCAATTAGTAACCGGTTGACGTCTCATAAACATCAAGTTGAAGTCGGTTGAGCCTGGCTTTATCGGATTGCGAGCCGTCATTCTATGACGAACTTATCCGACCCCTCTCGCACGACAAATACATAGGTGGAGAAGTAAATCAGAGCGCCGAACATCAGGAAGCAGATAAAGTGCATGACCAACTCGAAAGGTCGGCCGAGCGGCTCCAGGCAAGAGTCTTGTGGATTGGCTGGATTGTAATAGACGTCGACAATCGAACCGATGTCATAGCGTTTTTTCAGCACGTTGGCTTCATAGCCCGGTAATCCAATCTCTCGTTGAAAGTTGGTTACGTCATTGACGTAGTCAGTCCCGTTGACCCTATAGGTATAGACGCTCAAGGGTAACCAGGCCGGATCTCTGCCGATATTCGTCCTGACAAGAATCGATCTGCGCACCACCCCTGTAGCAGTTGGCCACCCACGCGCTTCAGTCGCTTTCCTATAGTTGGGGAGGTCCAGAGTCGCTGAAATTGCAATAGCCATGACCAACAACAAAACTGCGGCTGGAATACGCATGAGGCGCTTGATCCGCGTCTTGAGCGGGCTTGCGACAGTGTCTTGGGTAAGTACGGTCTCCGTCATACGAGTAAAATAGATCTCGAGAATAATGGGCAGCGTAACATGATTAAAACGCTTTCGCGAATGCTTATATCTTTAGTGTGCGCATTTTTAGTTGCCATTAATCCTTGTTTTGCTGATGAAAACGAAGAGAATTACAGATTATGGGAAAAGGATAACGCTGCCGCCTCTAAAGCGTACGATGACGGACGTTATTCGGAAGCTCTTTCTCTTTATCAGACTGCGCTGGGGCATGCCGAAAAAATAACGTATGGGGGCCCGAGGGGCATCTCATATTATGGCATGGCAAAAACCTATCACAAAGATCGAAAGCTAACCGAAGCAGAGGACCACTACAAGAAGGCTCTGGATGTTTTCGAGGGTTCCGGTCGCCGACATGCCCATTTGCTGTCCTGCATCAAAGATTATGCAGGACTCCTGCGGGAACTTGGACGAGACAGTGAGGCGGCGGAGCTGGAAAGCCGGTTGAAGCCCTCGCAACAGGGAAGTTAGTGCCTCTCTTATCAGGGAAAACCCTCTTTTGATTCGTCGGAAGCGGGGCTATTCTCTTATAACTTACTAAAGCAATGGATTTTCCAGAGCTTAACTCAGTTGGATAGAACAGCCGGACGACGCTTTCCCCAGAGCTCTTTGCATTCCGCGATCAGCACTATATTGGGGAGGCGAAGCGTCGCTGCGGCTTGACGCTGCATTGACTCGGCATGGTTTCTCTGCGGCAACGCGGTGGTGCGTTATCGTAGTACGGGGTGTTTGATGCCAATTTTTTTTTTGATTTCTGACAGTTATGACGGCTGGTCGTCTGATGCAAGGGTGACTTGCCATCTCGATGCAGATGTTCCAGAGCAGTTAAGCGATATCGGTTGACTTTACTTCGATAAAGTCGCCGTGCCGTCAAGTCGAGCTTGACGGCGAGCTGACTTCTAAGAAAGGTTTTCCCGAAACGACGATAGGAGATGGTTTTTGTTTTTTCTTTGAGGAGGTGATGCGATGAAGCAACGTTCAGTTCTATTTCAAATTCATTAATACCAAAGACACAAATCAGCGACTGGAAAGGCAGCCGAAAGCTGCCTTTTCTCTTGGGACAGCCGATTGCGCAAGCAATTGCTGACCTTTGAGATGAAGGCACACGCTCTCTGCATGGCGGATCGTGCCGCGCTAAAGAGGAAGAAGGTCCACGGTGAAAGCCGCGTTGCCGGAGAACTGCCACAACTTCTAAGCGCATTGAATGATTCAAAAGGTAGTGGCATGTAGATCCTATACGAAGCTTTTTCATTCTTAGAGAACATTTGAAGACCGGCATTATGACAGTCTCTCGGTGAGCAGAGCTTTTTTCAGTTAGGCAGTCGTATGCAATGTGACGCTTCGCCAACGCGTCATCGGTTACGTCAAAGAAAGCCTTGCGTTAGGCTTGTCGATGTTCGCAACAAAGTTGATGATTTCAAACACTGCGAATTGATTTGCGTGCTATGTCAATTCTGTCTCACCGATAGATGTAGGCGAAGTACCTGTCAGGCTAGCGGGAACCAAACAAAGACCGACGCGTCTAAAGTCGCATACAGCTGCAGCAACCTGAGACTAGATTTTGATTATTCAAGTTGGGAGTAAATATATGAAAAGGGAAGCATTACTGACGGCGTTAGCTGCACTGAGCATAACTGCCGCACTGCCAGCCGCCGCACAGAGCCCCTGGGACTACCAGCGTGATGCAGTCAGGTTTCACGGTGGTGTGGGTGGTGACTACAACACTGTACTCAACAATATGAGATCGGGTATGAGCAATATCTCCGGTCAGATTAATAGCCAGGTCGCAGCAGGACAGATGAGTGGAGCGCAAGCATCCATGCTGATGTCCCAACTCCGAAATCTGGAGAACATGGTGATGTCGATGGGCTCGGATCGTGTCTTCTCGACTGGAGAAGTACAACAGATGTTGGCTAACTTCAACGCTCTGAGTGCGCAGGTATCCAATACCAACTCTATTGCGATTCCGCCGCTCAATGGAGCATACGGTTACAACAACTATGGCTACCCTGCTGTCTCTTTCAGAGATTACAATTCGGTTGATCTATACAGGCAACAACTGCTGAATCAGATCAATGCTGCTCGCATATCCGATGCTCTGCGCAGAACGTTCCGCAACGAGTACAACTCGATCGCGCCATACCTGAATCGCCGCTACGTCTCCGGCAACTATAACAACAACCAGTATGTCCGGAAGATGATCCGACTTAATGAGCGGCTGCGAGATAATATGAGAGTTGCTGATCGTCACCGCAAGTGGTATTAGAATCACCTCTGGTGTCGTGAAAGCTATATGTCATTTATTGTGTAGATGGATCGATAGCGGCACAACCGAACGGCTGTGCCGTCTTCGTTTCGATTGACATTCTGCCGATCAATCTGGAGATCGATAAGCTAAGCTCTCGGAGCAATGGGCCTCGACAGCGGTATGAAGCGCTTCGACTAGTGGCTAGACGATCAATCCAAAGTTAGATGAGTTCTCAAAAGCCAGAGGTCGGGAAAACATTTTTTCATTAGCGTAGAGCGCAGATATGCCACTCCATCACTGCCGCCACTGCCGCGTTTAAATCCGATTATTCGCTCGACTACAACTACATGGTGATTGCGCCAAAGCAAAATCAATTCGTCGAGATCGAGCAACCGCTCCGCTAAATCGTGCAGATCGAGGTATTTGTCAGGCTGATCGTAGAGCTTCTTAAGCTCGAGAAGGCGCGCCTCTTGGTCTGGATCGTCTTCTCCCGTTGGTGCACCGCCACGTCGATTACGAGGGAGTTTGAAGCCTTGACGTTCCAACATCCGGTAGAAAACTTCTCCCAACGAAGGTTCATCGAAGCGCCGTTGTAGTACTGCTGCACTTTCTTTGTCTTGTTTGAAATTGTCGAGAAGGCGTTGCTCTCTTAACCCAGCAAGAAATTCGATCTCTCGGAATTGACTCGATTGAAATCCGCTGGCTGGATTCAGTTTATTCCTGAATCCGAGAAAGTCTTTTGGAGACATGGTTTCCAAAATGTGAATCTGATTGACCAGCACTCGCATTATCTGCACGATGCGTCGCATGTAGAAGGTGGCGCGTCGGGGATTGTCGTTGTTCATCAATTCCACGATCGTGTCGAGCTCATGCAAGATCAGTTTGAACCAGAGTTCGTAGGTCTGGTGAATGATGATGAACAGCGGTTCGTCGTGATGAGCCGGGTCCGATTTGCAGATCTGCAGTTGTTTTAACTGCTCGACCATCAGATAACTGTTGTACGTCAGAGAAGATTGTCCACTACCGTATTCGGAATCACTGTCCTTTGCGGTGTCTTCCGAGGTATTGCTGGTCATTCGAGACGTCCTCCATTCTTAGTATCCAAATACAGAATCATCCAGAGCGTTTGCTCTTTTTCTCTTTCTTGTTTTTTTTATCGTTGTGCGGGCTGATGGCATGCGGAGTCATGCCACCATAAAGCGGCAATACTGCATTGTTGTCCTGTTTCTTCCCAGCGCAGAGTTCAACGAATTCCTGTGGGTTGGACTTGTTATAGTGATAGGCGAGGGTCGATTGCAAAAGCGCTTTCTCACCCTTTTTCACCAGCGCTTTGTAGGTGATCATATGAGTCTCCATGACGATTTCGTCATTGTTTATTCGAAAAACTTTGAAAGCGCACGGGTAGGAAGTCAGCATCGGACAGGAGACGAAGTATATGTTTCCTTCCTTCTGAACGCAATTAACGGGCACGTGACCGCTCACAGCCAAACGTACGTAGGGTGATGTGGCAAGTACTTCGCGCACTTCCGCACCATTTACGATGCCATAGTCTCCCAGGTCGTCATAGGGATGCGGCACAATAAGAGGATGGTGGCTGAATATCATGGTGAATTGACTGGGATGCGATTCCAAATCGTTCTTCAGCCAAGTCAATTGATCGCTGGAAACCTGACCGGATTTGGAGTTGGCTTTGGATGTGTCCAGACCGATCAGATGTACATTGCTCGCGAAGTTGTAGGACCAGTAAGGGACACCATTCTCAAATCCGCGTCCTTTCCAGTCCGGACCGAACATCCTCATCTTCTCGGAGGCGACCGGCGAAGTTAGATCACTTTCGCCCAGGACAAAATCCCAACGACAGTTGAGCGTTTGCATAACGTCGAGGAATAAGTTCCAGTTTTGCTCGTCTCTTCCCGGAGTTTCAACGTTATCTCCGCCGAACACAGCGAAATCTACATTGAGATTATTGATTGTCTTCACTGCATCCTGCAGGAAAAGCTGACTCTCGTTAAACAGGATGTGAGTATCGGCAACGCCTGTGGTCAGATGTACATCACTCACGAATGCGAATGAGAAGGGCTTTACCGGTATAAGACTGGCCCGAGCTGCCTGTGGTAGGCCAAACACGGCCGTTGCAACGAGCGATGAGATGAACTCACGCCTGGATATTCTGAGGTCGATTGTGGATTGCACCACCTGATTACCGCTACTTTCTGGACCGTTTTTACTTAAGTTCACTGACAAGTCAAGATCGACTTGCTCTTGCGGAAGCCACAATTGCAGTAGTTTACTTGAATTCTAGAGGGAGTTTTTTAAACTGGACTATATCGTGTCGGAGAATGTCAGTAATTACCCTGGGGGTAGGTTTCCCCTCTGGAGGTAAAATACGATTATCATTTGCCTGTAGGAATCGGGTAGTCCTAAGTTGGTGTTGGCGGACGTCCTAATCAGAGGTGATTAGTCTTGTTTCTTAAACTTTCAATCGCTGCAGCGGCAGCGCTATGTGTTGTCTTAATTCCGGTATCGGCAGGAAACGCTCAGAACGGGATTGGCGTCAAGGTCAGAGATGGTATCACCGTCAGAGATACAAAAAAGGCGAAGATGGAGGCCAACTATTACCTCAACGAGGCTGACAAGCTCAGAGAGGCAGGTCTTCTAGACCAGGCCGTCTTGAAGTATCAGAAAGCCATGCAGGCATTCCCGAATGAGCCTGACACATACAAGCACCTGGGCGGCACATACGCCAAAATGGGAAAACTGCAGGACGCGGAATCGACGCTCAAGATTGGCACCCGCATCGCGCCAAAAGACTGGCTTATGTGGAACAACTACGCTGTGGTTTTACTCAATCTGAACAAGAATGAGGAGTGCAAAGCCGCCATCAAACAAGCGCTTGCCCTCAACCCTGCGACTGACAAGGCTGAAGAGCTCAAGGTCACTTTGAAGCAGCTCGAAGGAAAGAAGTCTCAGTAACAGATCAATCGCGAAAACTGCCGGAACAGCGCATCCACTGGGACCGCCGAGTCTCGTCGGTACCGAACATGCAGGTTCA
>JAIERK010000216.1 GCA_019746975.1 Candidatus Obscuribacterales bacterium | reverse complement strand
GGCGAGCTCCTCCAGGCGCGTGCCGACCTCCGCGACGGCCAGGTCGTCGGCACGGATGTAGGAGACCATGCCGGGGATGCGGAGATGCACGTTCTTTACGCCGTCGCAGGTGGAGAGGAGGTCGTGGAACCCCTTCGTGGGCGCGGGGTAGACGGAGAACTGAATCTCGCGCTCCACGAACTGGCCCGGCCGGCAGTTGCCGTCGTTCTGGTACCAGGCGACGACCTCCGCACGGACCAGGAGGTCGATGTTCGCCTGGGTCTCGGCGAGCAGTTGCCGGACGACTTTCGAACGTCCACCGTGCCTCGGATCCAGGGAGCCGGTGCTGTCCACGATCTCGCGCCCGGCGACGGCGGAGATGATTTCGCTCACGACACCGACCATCTTCGAGTCGGGGATCATCCACCGCCAGAAGGGCTCGGGGCTGTGGAAGAGCAGGTCCTGGTCCGCGCGCTTGGTCTTGATGTTGATCCGGTCCTTCGTCGAGTTGTGCTTCCAGCGCTGGTTGGCCAGATTAAGCAGGTGCGCGATCGCGGGGACCCTCTTCATCAGTCGATCGATCTGTCGCTGTTTCATGGTCAGTTCTCCATTCTGGGCGTGTCATTATGTGAGTGTTCGAACGCAGCGATCTCGCGAGATCGCTGCTAGGCAGCCTGCAGGAGCAGCCGACACACGTTCATCGAGAAAGCGCGTGCGGTCTGTCAACCATCCCCCGAGCCAGGTCCTCGACAGCCGAGACGAGCTCGTGCACCGTTCCCACCATGTAAGGGCGTTTCGGGTTGAGATGGAAACCTGTCTCTCCATCGAGAAGTTCAGGCCTATGAATCATCAGGTTCTCGTCGGCGCGCTTCACCGAGATCCGGATTCGGTCCTGTGCCCGGTCCACCGTTCTCCTTCCCTGGTTCAGCATCGCCAGGTAGTCCTTGATGACCGGGAAGCGCTCCAGCAGGCGTTGGTTTCGTCTCTGGCTCATGATGCTCCTTTCCGTCGAAGTTGGAGTGGTCTGCGGAATGCACACAAGAACTCTGAGCAGCAGATTTCAACTGCTGACAGTTGTCACCGGACGACGGTGTGTCTGAACTCGATCGCCAGGGTCCGCTGAGGAGTCCGAGGAATCTCATCGTGTAGTAAAAGTAGGCTATTGCAACGACACGTTCAGGAGGGTTCCTTTCATCTCCAGGCGGTCTGCTAGGACCACCCTGGTCTTACAATTCTGAAAGGCGGTCTTCTGTTTTCGTCGATGACGGCGCGGGATTTTTGTGTGGTCGGAGAAGAGATGCGGTTTCTGTAGGCGACTCCTTGCGTTACGGAGAAATGAGGTATGCCTCAGCCTAAGCCGATTTCAATACCTCTTGAAATCCGGTCAGGCTCGAATTAATCAACAGATTTTGGGTGAAATCCATTTGTGCAGTTTCGATATCGATCATTCGTTTTTCGCCATTCGGGAGAGATATTGAGTGGCGAAATTGCAGACTAATTGCGTGTTTGGTTCAATCCGATCTTGGGCTTCGATTGAGATCTTGGTCGGTAAGCCGGTCTGATATCCGACTCTTGAGTGTTGTGCGAAATTTTTGCATTTCGCGAGTACAAGGTGTCACTCCGTCGTCCATAACAACAGGACTGGCTATTGAGCACCCCAACGCGCAACGCCGAATTTTACTACGAGATAAGATAGTAAAAAGGGTTTCAATGACGAGGCATCGAAAGTGGCTTGTTTAGCCGAAGTTCTATGCCTCGTCCTTTTATATGCTGCCTCCGAAGTTCTGAGGGAAGGAGGTGTCGGTTGATTGTCGCTGTTTGGCTGACGGCACTACTGGTAGTAGCGTTAGCGCTCCGATTTTTTTACTGGAAGGTTCACTCGCGCATATCAGGGTGGACTCTCTTCGGAACTTTCGCAGTCCCACCTAGCTGACCAAGTAAGCGGTCACGAACGTTCTCAGCTCGGGGCAGTGCGGATTGAATTGGAAGGCGGCCTGTACCAGGTCGTCCAGTCGATCCCGCGGAATCGCCCAAGAGTTCATCAGCTCGGAGACCACGTGGTCGTGGGTGCTGTTGCTGGTGATGTCCGACAGGCGGACACCCAACTGTTCGAGCAGCACCTGGCTGAGCTGCTCTCGCGTCGGAATCGCTGCCATCAGCGCGGCGCGCAGACTTGCGCGGACCGATCCTGGGATGCGCGAAGGGATCCTGAAGCAAAGTCCTTGCGGTGCCGCGGAGTCCTTGGTAGTGCTACTGCTTGTGGTGGCGGCGGACTTGGGGACCTCGGAGAATTTGTCGCGGCAGCGCTTCTTGGCCTTGGAGAACTGGTCGCTGTCCGCGCCCTGGGCCTGGGCGAGGTCGGTGGCGACCTGCTTCCATCGCGCGGTCTTGCGCTGTACTGCGTCGATGGTGGTGTCCTCGTCGGCGGAGGCGTTGATCACTCCGGTGACGCGATTTGAAGCCGGTCGTCTTCCGTGAGGTCGTACATGGCGGACCCAGGCGCGAGGACGCGGAGAGAGAGCGGATTGAGGTCCACCTCTTCGGCCAGCAGCTGGTTGAGATCCATGGTACGCACGGACGCCTTCTCGGTGTTCTGGAAGCGCGGCTGAGCGCCATGGCGCTTGCGGAACGGGACGAGTTTGAGTGCTGATCGAACGCGAAAGGGAGGTCCGAAGCGCTTGCGGTGCTTCGGACCCAGATTTACAGCTTTGCCGGCAAAGTCGGGTGGCTATCGGAAGCCTTCTGCTTAGTTAGCGGAACGAAGAGACGCCTCAGCTGCTCGCCCAGAAAGTTCTCTGACTAGAACTCCAGGAGGCTTTTGTAGCTGCGCGCCTAAAACCCGATCTTGTGCTTGTACGCGAAGTTGAACAGAGAGGAGTTGCCGGAATTCTGCTCGCGAGCCTTTTCTACCAGCTCCCGCAGTCGGTCCTCCTTATCGAAGTGGGTGACGATATCCATGACCACCTTCCGGAGCGGGCCGTCCGCCACGATGTCAGCCTTGCGCAGATTGAACTTGTATAGGAGCAGTTCGGTCAACCCGTTGGCGCTGAAGGAATGGCACAGCGCGGTGACCAGCTCCTCGGTCCCGCTCCCTCCGAGAGAGGCCAGCCCGAAGGTGTTGCCGGCGGCCACGCGGTTACTCACCTCGAAGGCACTACCGACAGAAGGGGTGGCGAGTTCGGCGTATTTGCCGCGGCAGCGCTTCTTGGCCTTGGAGAACTGGTCGCTGTCCGCGCCCTTGGCCTGGGCGAAGTCGGTGGCGACCTGCTTCCATCGCGCGGTCTTGCGCTGAACTGCGTCGATGGTGGTGTCCTCGTCGGCTGAGGCGTTGATCACTCCGGTGACGACGGCGAACGCGATTTGAAGCCGATCGTCTTCCGTGAGGTCGTACATGGCGGACCCAGGCGCGAGGACGCGGAGGGAGAGCGGATTGAGGTCCACCTCTTCGGCCAGCAGCTGGTTGAGATCCATGGTACGCACGGACGCCTTCTCGGTATTCTGGAAGCGCACCTGAGCGCCATGGCGCTTGGTGAACTTCATGGCCTCGAGAGTGGCCTTCACATCCAGGGTATTATCGTTGGCGGCGACGAACACGCAGCCCGCGGTCGCCCAGCGTCGTCGAGCTTCCTCCGTGTCGGCCTCATCCTTCTTCTTCAACCCGTTGAGGACCTCTTCGTCCGACTTCGGCTGAGGCGTGGTCAGCACGGCGACGACGGGCGTGGTCGGTTGCGTCGGTGTCGCCACAGGAGCGGCGCTGGGGTAGAGCCTCTTGACGCGGACGGCGTCACCGAGCGGAATGCTGCAGGCGTCTTTGAGTTCTCCGGCGGTGACGCTGGCGAGCAGCTCGGCGTCGAGCATGCGCTCCTTCTCCAGCTTGCTGATCGTGTCGGCCGGGATGTTGGCGGCGAGAAGCGCTTCTTTCGTCGACATGAGAATCTCCGGAATTTTGTTAGTCGAGAACCAGGCTCAGCCTTGCTCTGCCTCTGCCGTCCCACGGAGCGGAGGTGAGGAGTTCGGTTTGCGATGGTGCTGGACTGCCTTGGTAAGGTAATTCGATCCGTAAGAGTTTGGGATAGAGGGACATATAAAGTGTGCCAGTCGAAGGAGTTCGAGGGCAATCGCTTTTCGCAAGTTTTCAGGAGCTTCGGCGGAATTGTACTAGCGTATTGGAATTTGGAAAAGTTTGAAAACCAGCACAGGAACTGGATGTGCCAAAATGGGTTGTGTGCATGGTATTTTGGAGAATCGGAGTATGTGGCTTTCTGTAAGCGTCTTGAGGTATTGTTTTGGCTATTGCGACTAGACCTTACTAATAAAACAAGAACGCTCCCCGAATGAGGAGCGTTCTGCTGTGCGTTTTCTAGATGAGTGGTAGAAAACTCAGGAGTTGTATTACCATTCGGTCATTACTTTGATCTGGCTGCTCGCCTCTTTATGGGCACAGTCCATAGCAGCCTTCACATCTTGCCAGGGGAAACGCTTGGTGATTAGCGGCTTTACATCTAGTCTTCCAGAGGAAATCAGATCGATTGCCGTTGGGTATGTGTTGCGATAGCGGAACACGCCCTTGTAGGTCAGCTCTTTCTGCGTGATGGCGTTCAAGTCCATCGGCACTTCGAGCGCGCTGAACAGTCCGACGAACACCATTGTGCCGCCCGGCTTCAGCGCTTTTACAGCGGTTTGAGCTGCAGGACCTGCTCCTGAGCATTCGATAACTACATCGAAGCCTTCACCGTATGTGGCGTCAAGTCCGAGTTCCAGAATCTCATCTTGATTGAAGGTTTCGAACGCGTGGGTTGCGCCGCATTCTTTCGCCATCTTGATGCGATTCTTGTGTGTTTCGACAACGGCGATGATACCGGCTCCGGCTGCCTTAGCGCAGAGAACGTTGACCAGTCCGATAGGACCTGCTCCGAAGATAAGGACTCGCGAGCCGAGACCGACAGAGCCCTGTCTGACAGCGTGGATACCGACGGAAAGAGGCTCGCACATTGCGCCTTCTTCGAAGCTTACGTTGTCGGGAAGTTTGAAAGTGAAGTTGGCATCGTGAATGAAATACTCTGCGAACGTTCCGTGATAAGGCGGCGTTGCGAAGAATTTGATGCTGGGGCAGAGATTGTATTGTCCGCGTTTGACGAAATCTGTGCATCCGCATGGAACGCCAGGTTCGAGAGCGACGCGGTCGCCTTCTTTGAGGTTTTTGACGTTCTTGCCGACTTTTGCGACCTGACCGCCGGTCTCATGACCGAGAATCATCGGCTTATCTACGATGTACGATCCGATGCGACCTTCTACGTAATAGTGCACATCAGAACCACAGATGCCGACTGCTTTGGTTTTTATCAAAACCTCATCAGGACCTGGATCTGGAATCTCCACTTCTTGAATCCCAAAAACGTTAGCTTTCTCCAGAACCCCTGCTTTTACCTTCATGCCTTACTACCTCGTCAGTTGGTGCATCAGTTCCGACACTCCGCTTTTGGGCGGAGTTGCATTTGCGGACCGCGAAAAGATCGTGCGCAAGTGAGCGCATTCAACTTGGTCACGCATGTGCTCAGGATGAGAATTATATCTGGCTTGACAATACGCGGTTGTCAATATCCGTCAATTGCGTAGTTTTGAGAAGTGGCTTGTCAGGAAAGCTGAGCTGCACCAGCTGTGACTTTCTAATAGAGTACAGAGTCATGATTCTAGATCGTGTTTTTCCATTTGCGATATTGCTAACGTGTGCTGAAACTTTTTTCTAATGCTTTCCGGGGTGAGCGATAGGTCTGTTGTCGATAAGGACAACTCACTTCTCTTGAAACCAACCCAATTGACTTGCTTTCGCGTCAACATATCGTGATGCGAGTACATTCATCCTGTCGTCTTCCTTTGTAAGCCTCAATCTCTACATCGAGAAAAACATGAGCGACCCGAAGACTGTTGTTAGTGAGGGGGCGCAGCGCGATGCGTCCACCGAGTTTCATGCCGTTTTTGGAGCCGGTGGTTCCAAAGCCATTTTGGGCGCCGTCGGTGCGATCGCCGGATTCGACGTCTGCGGCTTTACCAAGTTTGCCACCATCGGTGGCGTGAGCGGCGGATCGATTCCGGCTGCTCTGTTCGCCAATGGCATGTCGGCGCAAGAGCTTCTCATGCTCGCCGTGCGTGCTGACTTTTCGAAGTTCCTTATTGCGAAGTCGGGCTGGCTCTCTCGGGCCTGGGCGATGCTGTCTAAGTATCGCTATGAGCGCACGATGCCCAAAGAGGGCGTCTACTCCGCCAAGCCGCTCCGCGACCTGGTCGACCTGGAAGTGCCGAGCTGGCCGAAGGGCTACTGGACGATGGCGACCAGCATGAGCGGTCACTCCGTGCTTTTCACTCACGAAGGGACGTTCTGGAACTGGGACAAAGACGGCTGCTGCAAGCCTGATGGCTTCGAGGGTCCGGTCAGCGTCGGCACGGCGGTCAACGCCTCCTGTGCGATTCCCGGCATCATCGATGCCGTGGAGACGAGTGGCTGGTACCTCTTCGATGGCGCCATCGGCGATGCAGGCAACTGCCCGACTGCCCCGCTCCACAAGCAGCTCGGCGTCAAGCCCTCCCAGATCATCGCCTTCGACATCCCGGACGACATGATCAAGAAGGCGCGGTGGCTGCGCTTCCTGTGGCATCTGCGTTGCGGTGGAACCTGCGGAAACATCGATGCGACGCACCCGACGGAGGATGATGGCACGATAGTCATCTCGCCGTCCATCGATTCGTTCCACGGGCTGACCTTTGACCTGAGCTACACCGAGAAGTGGCACGCCATCACCGCTTCGTACATCGCGACAGTTCGGCGCCTCGACAAGGCCGGTCTCATCCGTCCGGACTGCAAGGACCGGGCGCTGGCGCTTTGTCGCGAGCTGGAGAAGGTGAGCTTCACGAAGGGTATCGGCAACTACCCGTCCGGTGTCGCTCGGCAGCTGTTCGCTTCGCACGGGTTCACGACCGACAATTAATGCGGAAAGGAGAGCCCGGTGTCGCGCTCTGAGAGGGCGGAATCAGCTACCAGAAGGCGATTGCGATCGCTCGCTCGTAGCTGATTTCCGCACGGAGCGCTTCGCCAGGTTCATTCGCTTGCTAGCAAAAAGTTGGTTAACGTAAGGAGGGAGTGCCCTATGTGGACTTCACTCAAACGTTGGTTGCTGAAATGGGCATTCTATCCGCTGTTCCGCAGGTATGTCAGCATGCCTGGTCGAAGCTTTACGGGTAAGATGCCGCCGCTCACCGAGCTCGAGAAGAGGGTGGCGACTAATCTGCGCTTGCACGTAGACGAGCTGGCCGTGAAGATCGGCATCCGTCACGCACACTCTGGGGACAGTCTTAAACGCAGCGCCGACTACATTCTGACCCAGTTCATCCAAAGGGGACGTTCTGTTGTGATGGAGCCGTTCCATGTCGACGGCATCGTGCAGCACAACGTCATTGCCGACATTCCTGGTCGCAAGCGACCGGACAAGATCGTCGTCATTGGTGCGCACTACGACACCGTCCCTGGTTCTCCCGGGGCGGACGACAACGCTTCCGGCGTGGCTGCGCTGATCGAGCTCGCCGAGCTGTTGAAGAGCATGGAGCTTGACTGCACGGTGCGCCTTGCTGCCTTCTTCAACGAGGAGGAGAACGATCACTGGATGGAGATGGGGAGCTACTACCACGCGCGCTCGAGCCACGAGAGGGGAGACGACATTGTCGGTATGATCTCTCTCGAGATGCTCGGCTACTTCTCCAACGAGCCCGGCTCGCAGAAGTACCCCTTCCCCTTCAACTTGTACTACCCGGACGCAGGCAACTTCATTGGCTTCGTCGGCAACGACGCATCCCGTGACTGGGTGCGCAAGGTGATTGGCGAATTCCGCAAGGTCGCGACGTTCGCGTCTGAGGGTGCCGCTCCACCTGAGCGCTACCAAGACATCGCTCGCTCCGACCACTGGGCTTACTGGCAGTTCGGTTGGCCTGCTCTCATGGTGACTGACACGTCCAACTTTCGCTTCCCATACTTGCACGGAATGGACGATACGCCCGATAAGTGCGATTTCGACAGCATGGCACGCATCACCGTCGCGATGGCGAAGGTGATTGAAAGGCTGGCCAGGGTCTAACAGTTATGTTTAAATGGCGTATTCATCAGGGTCGCCCTGGCGCTTCACGAAGCCCACCTGTACAACAGGTGAGTGACTGGAAGCGTAGGGCAAGAGTCGGAATCGGGAAGGTGTTGCCGCAGCGCTGGCGGTATCACCTTCCCGGTTCTAACTTCGAAGTGAGAACAGCGTGTTGACGAGACGCAGGCGCTTTGCATTGCTGCTCTCGAAACAGCGTGTCGATCGAAATTTATGGAGTGAAACCCCAGAAATGTTGGATCCGAATTTTGTTTTTCTTCGCGCTCAGGGGATGTCCCGTTAATAGTTGAAAAAGGCTGACAACAGCCTGGCATGACCATATGCTATCAGCTATTAGCGGGACATCCCCTTGTCTTTTTGTTCTTTTTTGCATCTTTTTGTCCTTTTAGCCGAAATATTGGCGAGTTCGAGCGATGCAATGCAAAAGGATAGCCCTGGAAAAACATTGCATTGCATTGCTCGGATGAGGCAATAGATTTAGATTACAGAACTTGTTGTGCAGAGTAACAATGTTCGAGAGCCTTACGCAGACGAGTCAATGTTCGGTGCCCAGGGACTCTCTTAAACCGTTGCTCCGCTGCCATCAATCCGTGCGCCATCCATCTGTTGATCTGTGGCTCATCCTGCCAGCTTGTGACGTTTGAAGTTTTCCTTCGCAACGTGGAGAAAGCCGATTCTATTATGTTTGTAGTTTTTAGAGAATCGCGTAATCCGCCCCAGATACCGAGCTTGTGCAATGTCAGAGTGTCTTCCAGTCCTTCGATAAAACTTCTGACTGCCTGTTCGCTGAGAAGAGACAAGTCGGAACGGATTGCTTGGAGTCGCTTAGAGGCTTCCCGGTAGCTTCGAGTATTGTAGGCACCCTGAATTCGCAACCTAAATTTATGACGGTCCTTGACAGGCAGATACGCCTCCACGTCTCGGATCTTATGTTCCTGACACCTTTGAACAATCACTTCCTTTCCGAATCGTTCAACGATAGCAGCGCGCAGCGCCTTAGAACCGTCCAGAACGAATAGGTAATTTCCATCTACGTCTAGACCTCTATCGACCAATTTCCTAATGAGGTCTCTGCATACAATGGCGTTTTCTGTGGCTCCTGGTTGAATGCCGAGAACGTGCTTGCGCCCACTCAAATCGATGCCAACGCAAGCAACCACCATCCGATTGCCGACGGAGACTCCATCAAACAGAAGGGCGACGAAACGAACTTTATCCCACGTGCGTTCTTCGAAGACCTTGAGAGAATCCAATGTCGAACGGATCACCCTTCGGCTAACCGCACTGCGACTAACGCCCTTCCTGTCCAAACCTTTTTCCAAGACCCTTTTTAACGCACGCTCGGAGACGCCGGCGCCAATCAAAGCAAGGGTCCTTTCATCGAGAAAGGCTTTGTCTGCAAACGCATTATATGTCTCTAAAACAGCCTCAGACCTCGATTTGACATTGCGCGCTCTCGGTCTCTCGATCGCTGTTTTGGACCCGTCTGGCAAGGCAATGACGCCCTTTTGATAGCCATGACGAGTGAATGTTCTTTTCGGATCGCGTTCATACTCTTCGCCGCAGAGTTCCATTATCTCGCCTGCCATCAGAGACTGGGCGATTTGAAGGAGAAGCGTCTGCAAATACTGACGAACACCTACCTCGATCGCTTCTTTGAAATCACTTCCTAGTAGTTTCGTGAGTGCCTTGACCCGGTGACGATTGACTTCGCTGTTAGAACGTGATGTGCTCTTCATGATGACCTCCTGGAGCATTTATTGTTGAGAACTAAACGCTACCAGGCCAACAGCCTGCGATGGGGGTCATCACTTATTTCAACTACCGATGGGACACACTCCCAATTTTGGAATTTTGGGGCAGCGCTTTATACTCTATAGTGATCCTCTTGTCATGCGAAATATCCGCAGTGGCGCACCGCCACGGATATTTCTATTCTACCTGCGTTGTCCCGGGAGGTAGGCATGATCAGCGTCACACGGCTTTGCCAGGAGTAAAGACATGGATCGGTCCAAAGCTTCGAGAATTCTGCAAGCTGAAAGCCTGGTAAGATGATCCTCGCCAGAGCTGGGCTCACAGAATTCAACGACGTTTTGGACCGATCCATGTCACCGTCTAGAGTGGCATCTGCTCACTGTTCACGCGGCGGCGAACGCCTAAAGCTCCAGGTATTAGCCGTCCCCGGCGAACGTCACAGTCTCAATGACCGATGCCACGAAGGTTTCAGCCGAGAAACCTTCGTCGTGGAGCGCTTCATCTGTGAGGCGGATGTGTTCAGGCAGCAATGCGCGGAACACGATCTTCACATCTTCCGGACTGATGAATTCGCGACTGTCGAGCCAGGCGTTGCAAGCCGCACCATCCATCATCAACTTGGAGACCCTGAGCGAGCCGCCGACAGCGATGCGCCCATAGTAGGGCTTGCGCTCTTTGTCTAACACCTTGGCGAAAGTCGGGTCAGTAGGCCTGGTAGCACGCATCAGGTCTACAACGTACATAGCGATAGCCTGGGAGGCGCGAGCTGTAATGTCGGCCACCTTGCTACGGATGATCTCGATCGCTTCGGTTGTGATGTTCGAGTTGATGGTGACGAGCAACCGAAGCGGATGCTGGCGGAAACGCAGCTTCACGACGGAGATGTCGGCGCGTAATGGAGGAGTGGGTTGTGTGCAGGGTTGGGAGTTTCGATCCCAGACCGCCGCGTCCTGGAATGTTCTGTCGGTGTGCATTTCGCTCCTGCAGTTAAGGTGCTGATTGCGGGTCTAGCTTCCGTTGTCTAGCCGCTCGAAAAGGTAAAAAGCCTAAGCAAGACGGATCGTTGCGCAGCTATCGCTGCAGGTTGTTGGAAAGTTGCCTTTTTGCGATCTTTCGTGACCTCCTGAAACTGAGAGTCTGGCTATCACACAGTTCAGCCTACTGAATGTGCACCGTGACAAACAACAAAAAAACGTTAGATTCCGCAGACTTTCCTCGGCCAAGCTTCCTAAAGCAAAATCTCGTTTCGGTGGTAATTCCTGTCCGCGATACCATTGAAATATAGGAAATTTTGGAATGAAACTGTAAACCTCGCTCCGCTGAGATTTACAGCCCATCTTCGAAGTCTTGATGAACAAGCGCTGAAGGGATTTAGTTCCGCAGTGACCACCTTGCTGTTCTCAGCTGGCGTTCGGGTCGGGAGCGCCGAAAAGCGCGCGTTCACGTCCGTCTGTTGCTGCGCGTCAGTGTCGTATCGGCTGAAGGCATGACTCTAGACGTCATTGGAGTTCGTCAGTTTGGTTCGTAAGCTGTCGATGTAATCCTTTTCTGCTTTGATGACCAGGTCGGTTCGTCTGAGGTCCGCCTGTGCCTCAGTTCTTCAGATTAACAGTAGTATTATCAGTAATATCAGTATGGGATATTTCGCTAACAAAACTTTGGTCTCTCGAAGCTAACACTAGTGAGACTTTAGAGGCTACGGTTTTACCTCATCCACGCGGTGTGTGGGTTCGCACATTGCTAGTGGATTACGCGCGGAGGCACGGTAGATTATCCCCCTTTTGGCTATTAACAAGGAGCTGCTCGAACAAAAGACAGATGTATCTTCTGTAGGAATCCACTCGCACACGCTGTGTGCTCGAGCTCAGCTGGTCCAGACTCGCCATCGGGCGACCACGCAAAAACATTCGTTCGATCCAACCTCACGTGCAAAGGTTCTAACCATGCGAAACGCATTCGGAAAAGCGCCGTTCCGTCCCGTCTGTATCAACGTCCTGACTCGGGAGGCCTTGGGGGGCGTCAGGCTCGCGGACGACTACGGCAACGACCTCGAGGGGGCACGGGCGGAGGTGCGCGAAGACCTCACCGCCGCAGGCTTCACCGTCTTGTTAAGTCATCATCCTAACGTGATGGTGGCGCGCCGTGATGGCCGGCAGTTCAACATCATCCTGCGCCGCCACAAGGACGATGTCCGTGCCATGGAGCTCGCGTCCCACGGCGATCAGCCCCTGACGGACAACAACGTCTGGGTTATCCAACGGAATCTCCGGCGCGTGGTCCGGGACAGTCGTGTCAGCAGCAACCTCCGGCGGCAGTTCGAGCGGCAACTGCGGCGGCGCGTTCTCTCGGGCGTGTGGGCGAAGAAGATCGCGTTCGCGGCGATCCAGTACCAGATCGCCATGACCATGGCCGAAGAGCTCGTCGGGTACGACATGTACAAGATGATCGACCGCGAACAAGTGGAACTCGAGACCCGGCTACTGTGCGCAACCGTCCCGGGCGAGACGGAGGTGCTGGAACTGGGCAACGTCCTGCTCGCCCGTCTGACGGAACTGCAGGAGCGTCTGTCGGCGGCTCAGACCGACGCGCGGCAGAAGGTGGAGCGGCTGGAGGCGCTCGCAACCAACGGCGAAGGCGACATCGGGGTCGGGGCGCTGGTCAGAGACGCGGCCTCGTCCGTGATCGCGCTGCACGATCTACAGCTCCGAGAAGTCTACGGGGCGCACACGCGGGCGATTGGGTACGACGATGTGTCCTCGAAGATGATCACCGACGGGCTGGCGGAGACTGACAGTCTGTTCGCTCGCATCGAGGCGGCCCTCGTCGCGCTGAAGGGGCAAACGGCCTTGCCGTGGGACGACAATCCGCTGACCCACGGGAGCGTCGATTCCATCAAGAGCGGCTACGGCATCCGCCTGAAGCCGACGTTCTTCGACGCGCTCGCCCCGTTCGTCCGGGCCGAGGAGAAGTGCGACGACAATTGGGGTGGACAGGACGATCGGACGGAGCCGGTCGACCTGGAGGTCGTGACCGTCGGCGAGACGGGAGGCGACTGAGAGACTGGAGGCGAACAGACGCCGCCGGTCGAGCAGAGGCCCGTCGAAGTAGCAACAAATGAGTAGCTGGCTAGTCTAGCCGCTCGAGGGAAACGCACAGGGCGCTAACTAGCGCTCTGTGCCGTTTTCCCTTCCGGTCCCATTCTATTCATCAATATAGTATTAAAAAGCAGTTTTTGGTCAAATTGAGATGTCATGCCGCTTTGTCGCCGTCCCTTGTCGACAATTGTGAGACTTACATAATGGAAAGTGCCTGAATAGGCTGGGTTTCGTAAATCTCGATCGCACCAATATTCCCGCCTGTTGCGGAGATGCTGATTACGACATGAGGAGCGTTGTTGTTACGCAGCGACTTGCAGGCGATGCGCACACGAGATGAATGCGCTTTGCCACGGATGGCTGATTGAGAGTCTAAACTTTACGGCGTGCGTAGTGATCTGTACAAGGGCACCGACTTTGATGAAGCGCATTAGAAGCGTCTGGACAGATATGTTTCGTTCCGACCGCGGAAGAGCTTCGCGAATTTCCAGCAACAGTATGTATGCGAAAACAAACGTCAGGAGCCGGAATTGATTAGGCAAGTACTCCTGACAGCTGAGCTTGTCACAGTGTAACGCGGGTGTATCCAAGCGGCAAATTTAAACTGTCGTTACAGGCAAAAAGGCTTGACGCCAGACAGAGCCCCACCTAATTTCGTTTGCCGCACTTCTCCAAACGAGGCACGTATGAAATTTTCCTCGCCCAAGGCTAGATTGTGTTGAACTTTTGAGGACGGACCGCTACGCTTGATTTTCAATTGACCTTGCTCTCCGTGCTTGAGGTTGTTGTGGTAAACGCCACTATGCACTGTTTGCGGGGTCAATTCAATTTGGTCACCACTATTAATATCGAAGTTTGCGATTAAATCTTGCTGATCGCAGACCCTATCGCTGGTTTGAGACACTGGCATCACCAGCAAAGAACATAGTAGTCCGAAAACGGCGCCTCTACCAACATCTCTAGCGCTTTAAAACCCCTATCTTTTTCAAAGCTTCGAGATAAATCGGCATGCTGAGTGCAGTCCCTCAAACCTGTGAATAATTCAGGGAGTGTTTTAACTACTGGCCTGTATAAGAGAAAAATCCTCAGGCCAAACGGCTGTAACCTCGGCGGACCGAAAGTTACAGCCCCGACTTGTAAGCTGAAGAACAAGGGGTGGTGCGGCCTATAGTGTCGCATCGACCACCCTTTTGTTCTCCGCCGACTTCCTGGTCGGGAGCGCCTTTTCGCGTCGTTGACCGGCTATCGGCTTTTCGCTTCAGCGTTCGAAGGCCAGTGGAATCGCACTCTTACGGTGCTGCATCCAGGACGGCTTCGAATGCGCTCCGATATTCGTCGGAAGCGGCGTTGTATTCGGTCTGCCGGACGTGGCTTTGCTCGCTGTATTCATCGTCGATCTTGCGAGCGGCCTTCCAGGCTATATAAGCCGCTGCGACGGCTGCTTCGGCTTCAGGAGTTTCTTCCTTGAGGACCTGCTTGGATGCTTTGTCGTACTTGGTCAAGGCATTGTAGCCGGCATGGGAAGCAGCGCTGCGTTCTTTCTCGAACTGTTCGCCACCAGCGACGATCTTGCTCATTCGAATCTCGGCCGCGTCGTATCGGCTGATGGCAGCACGCAAGACGTCATCCGAGTTCGTCAACTTAGCTCGCCAGCCGTCGACGAAATCCTTTTCGGCTTTGATGACCAGGTCTGTCCGTCTGAGGTCCGCGAATCGCCGTGTGCCACCACAGGCGATTGCTTTATAGTCGCTCTTGTCACGCTCGAGCTTCTCCCTGGCTGCTCCAAGCCTGCGCGCGAGTGGTTTGCCGACTTCCATCGCCGCGTGGGCTGCCGCTTGTGTGACATCAAACTGCTTGTAGGCTTCTTCGGAGCGCTTCTGCGCGTCTCGAGCCGCCTTGAAGGAGTTTGAAGACTGTTCGGCAGGCGCAGTGCAGGCTGCGGCGACCGCGGCGCGCACTTCTTCGAGCGACTTACCGTAGGTTTCGAAGGCTGTGGTGGCTTCCGACTTTCGCTGCTCGAAGACGGCGACCGCCTGCCCGATTTCGACCTCGAGCTTCTTCACGTCCTTGTAGGTCTGGTGGTACTTGGACACCAACTCGACCGGTGTGCCAACCGGCATCTCGTCGTAGTAAGGGTCGTGGTAGGGCTTGCGTGTGACGGCGATGAAGAGCGCGGCGGCACAGAGCAAGCAGAATCCGCCAGCGATGGCGATGGCAGTGAAACGTTTCATGTTCTTCTCCTTGGTTAATCGGATGATCGAACGGCGAAGACCACTGCCTGAAGCAGTGATTCTCGGCATCACAACAGTAGGTTGACGGTCGGCGCTCACATCGATGCGCGCCATCACGACTGACGATTTCCTTTCCTGAATTGGACCGGGGTGCCTCAGGTTGCCGTTGTGTGCGGCAGTTGACGACATCGTTACGCGTTGCTGATTGGTTGTGCTTTGTGAATTACAACAGAGTGAGAAGGAATAGATGCTGTCCTAAACTTGAACTTCTCTCGATTGTCGAGTCAACACGTTGTATCGTTCTTTTGGTGAAGCTTAGGTAGTCTGAAAGGCACAGCTAGTGCGAGAAGCTCGGAAGATCTCTTTGGAAACAGAGTCGTATATTCGCTATTAGAATTCATTCAGATCTCCACCAATGAACGATGTGATATTGCACAGTGCGCACCTGTGAATCTCTACAGTGCTTGATGCCGAAGCTGGTATCACGCGTAATATCACAAATTTGAGAAATTCGTTTTCAGTATCCAGGTCACTGCGATTTGGCAGAGTGTGTAAGGTTTGGAGCGATCGCAGTTATATAAAACCCAAGCAACATTTGCCTATTTCTTATTTGCTAGTTTGGTGAGGTGAATTAAGAGCAGATATCGAAACTGGCTCTCTTAGCTCGTTGCCCTGTATCCCATCGATTTGTCTTTCGATCTGTCTTTCGATCTGCTGCTATGAGGTCAGTCCCCCCAAAGCTAAATCCTGCTAAGTGCGCTTAGCAACAGCTTAGCAACAGCATCTGAGACTATCCGCCGTACTAGCGGCACAACCAACCAGGGAGGCAGACATGATGCTGACTGACGACACTGTGGACCGGCAAGAGAGAGGGAGCGGCCTTCGTCCAATCCATGATGGACAAGCTCACCAAGTCGGCGAGTGGCCACCCCAACATGTTCGCCGAACTCGTTAAGAAGTGCCGTGGCAAGACCGATCTGCCCTTCCCGACCGTTCACCACCTCGTAAAGGTGGGCATCCTGACGCCGTCGGGGGGTCTGGAAAACGCCACCACCAACGTCGTGATGGCGGCATCGGCCGGCCCGGACAGTAACCCTCCGCCCGCCTCTCAGCAACTATGCCATACAGTTAATGCTTACGAAAAAACCAGCGAGGCACTACAGGTAGTGCTCGCGGGAAGTGGGTGATCGGCTCTGCGCTTCTAATGAAGGATACGCTTGAACGACTGTTGCCACACTTTTTGACGCATCCGTTTGCCGTTGACGCGCAGCTCTCTGGTGAATGTCACGACGAACTCTGTCGTCGATGACTCGACCAGGATCTGGGTCTTGAGCGTAACGTTGCGCTTTGCCGTCACGATTTCCGTCTGGGCATTTCCCTCGTAAATTGACGTGCTTGGGTCACGATCGTTTGTGGTCCAAACGTTGTCTGTGGTCACGAGGAAATTCCTGCGACGCACTCTATAGGCCGAGCGCGATGTATGCTGAAAGATGGTGTTGCCGCCCGTGCGAGTGACGAATCGCTCATACGGCTGTTGACCTTCTTCCAGCGCGAGCTCGTTCGCGAAGGGGCAGACGGGTTTTCGTGCTGGTTTTGGAAGAGTCGGCTTGCGACCGGCTCCAACAGGCACTGTCGGCAGGTTCAGCACCGTTCCTCGACAATCAGTGGCCAGCGTGCTCGACACCACTCCTGGTGACGGCCATGCCATGGGAAACTGAGCGTTGGCTACGGCGAGGCGAATGCGATGTCCCGGTTGGAACGTCCAGGTCGTGAAGTGCAGAGGTATGTCGATGTCGTAGCTCTCTCCAGGCACGAGCTTTCGACCTGGCAGACGACCTTCGATGTGACACCCATTGATGAGAGCCCCTGTAACCAACGACACTTTTCCATCCGGCGCGACGTCTTCGAGTCGTACTGCCCAATGCGCCAACTTCGAGTCGCACGTGACCTTGAGTTGCGCCTTCGGCATGCCGATAATCTGGAGCGGCTGCGCTAGGACTGCGCTGTTGTAGCAAAGTCCGTGAGCATCATCAGTTCTGGTGTCATCGGTGTTGTCCCCCCACCACCATCCGATTGCAGTGCCGCTGCCGGCGGTGCTCGTCATTCGATCCAGTCCCGGCTTTCCTGGTCGGCTGGAGAGTTTGCCACCTTGTGATGGGTAGAAGCACTTCTTCCGGGAGCCCTTCACCGGCCAATCCACCACTCGCCATTTCCCAGGACTGATCTCCTGATCAATGTTCGGCGCATGTCCGTCACGGACAAAGACAGTGAGTTTGCGCTTGCTCCTTGACGGGCGACGCGCCTGGCTGTCTTGGTACATGATTGGGTGGAGCCAGTCGACAACTTCATCCTGCCATTCGAAGTTGGGACCTGGCACAGCGTCGTCCGGCGAGGAGTGGGCGCCAGGTCCGATGTCCGCTTTGACGGGACCTGGGAGTTTCTCCAACAGCCGCACGACAGTGTCGCGGTAACCATCCAGGAGTCCGCCGAGCAGGTAGACAGGGATGTCGATTTTGTCGTAGCCCTGAAACATCAGCGATTTCTCGCGCCAGAACTTGCCATCCCGCTGGTTGGCGAGATAGGTGAACAGCCACGGTGTCTGGTTGAAACGATCGCGGAAGTAGCGTTCGTCTATCTCGTACCGCGGTGTTCGTGGCAACGCGAGCTCATGGTTGATGAAGATGTGGTACGGGTCGAAGTGGAGCACTCCATCGACGTAGTGCAAGTCGTCGTGATAGAGGTCGTCAGACGAATGCATCGGGATTATCGCCTTTAGTTGCGGTGGCTTGCGCATTGCAACTTGGATGGAATTGAATCCGCTCCAGGAAATGCCCCACATGGCTACGTTGCCATTGGATTCGGGCAGCTCTGCGAGCTGGCGGATGATCTCTTCGGCGTCGTTGATTTCGGCATCGGAGTACTCGCGGGGAGGGGTAGGTCCTGAAGATCCGCCGGTCCCCCTGATGTCTACCTTGACCGTGATGTAGCCCTTCTTCGCGAAGTAGGCATAAGTCGAGTAGTCCAGTAGGACGAATGTGTCATCCTTCCTGTACGGAAGAAGCTCGAGAAGCACGGGGAATTTCTCGTTGTTCCGTCTGGCGATCGGCATGAAGATGGTCGTGGCGAGCCTAGTGCCATCTGGCATTTTCAGCGTGCGCTTCACCAACTCGAAAGCATATCTGGACGCGCGACGTGGTGTCCGCCTGCGCCCGGAGGGTGTCTTGCTCATGTGCGAGTCCTTGGGATGTGCCTGGATTGGGCGGGATGTGATTCGGCGAATGTTCAAACGTTTGGACAACGCGCAGATGTCTGGATGAATGGAGCTGCTGGTAAGGGGAGATGGAGTGTTTTAGCTGACTTGTTTTCCTGAAATCGTGTACTAGCGGTATTGTGTTTAACCTATAATTTCCAGGTGTTTATCATCAAACATCCGAAGCTTATGTTCTGCTCAAGATCTTATCTTTCGCGTAGGCGATTTTCGTAGCTCCACACATGGACGATCTGCCAAGAACAGCTTGGAAACAGGTGGCTGTAGAGAGCATATGAGTCTAAAGATATTGATGGTTGCGCTACCGGCGCTATATCAGAACATAACTCAGACCGAAAAACTCACAAATGCTTAAAAGCCTTTTAGTACTGGATTTATGGCGCTCAGAGCAGAACAGGCGGCTGTTTATGATTAGTTGAGATCAGTCGCGCGAACATATACGGTGGGAATTGAACTTTCTTTTCCTCATCCTGTCACGGAATCTCTCTAAACACACAGCCTAATCTCTATGAGCACCGCCACTGCAGCACAGTCCCTAACTGAGACTTGTGAACTGGCATAGCGCTGCACTGTGTCGTGAGAGATTCCTGACAGGGTGGGGAACGGGGTTTTGTCCAAAACCGAAACCGACAACCAGACTGGAGACACCATGTCGAAACCCACCGCTCCGACCGACCCCACCGTGGTCCGTCAGGGCCGCCTCGAGAGCCTCAAGGCCGCCGCCGGCAGCACCGCCACCGAGGAACACGGCAACTCGCCCCAGCGGACTACGACCGTGCAGGCGAGCCTCAACGTGACGAACGCTGGCGACGGAAAGACGACCAAGGACTGCGCGGCCGTCACCGTGACGATCGCGACGACCCACGAGGAGATGCCCGACGCGCCGCCCGCCGGCAAGAAGAAGGCCGGCGACGCTACCTCGTGACGACAGTGCTGGCATCTAGGCGGAGGTACTAGCTTAGACGTCAGCCGCTGAGAGCCTACCTTTCAGCACACACGCCCACCAGGATTCCGCCTTCGAATCCTGGTCAACGGATGCATGCCCGAGAGGCTCAAGGGGCCAGTCTGTAAAACTGGTGGCTTATAGCCGACGCAGGTTCGAATCCTGCTGCATCCACTAAACGCTCCGAAAGAGCGGCCGCTAGAAGGTGAGAAATCTGCCTTCGACCAACCGACGGTAAAACTCGGACCAAGCACTCATACGTACGCTTTATTCAAACGCTTCGAGAGAGGTGGCCGCTAGAAGGTGAGCAATCAGCCTTCGTACAACCGACGGTAAAACTCGGACCAAGCCAATAACCGCGCGGCATACCAAATCCACATCCTAGTGGAGGCGGTCGCGTGCTGACATATCGGGCCGCGGCGTACCAACTTCCCTTGCCCAAGGGGATTTCGGTCACGCCGCGTCCCGAGCACCAACAACCACGCTGTATACCAAATCCACATCCTAGTGGCGGCGGTAGCGTGCTGACATAGCGGGCCGCGGCGTACCAAATTCCCTTCCCAAAAGGGGATTTCGGTCACGCCGCGTCCTGCGTTTTTTCTTCTTTCTTAAGCTATGATAGACTATAGTATGTTGCCGACCGACCGCTTCGGCCAATTATAGGTTATGAAACAATGTGGGCATCGGAGCTTGGACCGGATTTTAAGCGAGACTGTAAGGTTGTCAGGCGATCGTTTCCAGCCCTGGCGGCACCACCTGTCATGGCCGAATACATACGACCGCTTACCTCTTTGTACTTTGTATTTGGTTAGTTGCGGACGTGTGTAATTAGTTGTTGAAATCGTGTCGCCAAGTCGACTCGTCGCACCATGTTTTCTCCACGAAAGCTTAGGGAATCAAACTTGCGGCTCCCTGAGGCTGTTTGTGAATCTGCTCCAGTGCGGAGAGTTTGAATGTCTGCGAGTAATACGCCTCTTTAGTAAACGGAACTCGCATCTTCAGCCTGGTGCAAGACTCCCTCTGAATCCATGCACCGTTAAGCTGGTGGTGACGGTTTAACCGAGGCAGCACGGCATGCGATTCCGAACCCACATTCCCCGCGAAAGTGTCTAAGGTGCTCAAGTGGCCTCTTGCAGGTCAATCCGTATGAAGTATGCGACTCAATTTCGGATCTTGGCTAACGACCGTACGACCCGACCAGTTGAAGGCGTTCCTTTATAAGCTGAGCGTCTAATACTGCAAATTCGCATACGAGAGCCAGCGCTAGCGAGCGTCTTGCGAGATCTTTCAGCAGATGGACGCATTCGCAAAAGCTAGTAAGTGCCCGCTCCGGGCGGGTTTTGAAATTCAAAACTTGGTCGTCGTTGTCAATATCGTATAGGTCAAAGTCGCTAGGCGACTGTGTGGCGAAACTGTCTTAAAATTTGGGGCTTTCGAGTTTTTCTAAGGTCCCAAAGACTACACCGAAAGAATCAGAACAGAATGTAAGTAAGAGATTGCAATTTGTGCATTTGTAGCTTGTCGCGATGCTCAAATCAGCGATTCCGGACGAAAGTGGGCGACGATTCCGGAGCAAAATGGGCAACTGAAACGGAGAGTCGAGATATCTGTTTGATATCGATCGATAGGAGTTGACGCTGGACGACCAGCATCGACACTCGATCTTGTTGTTACCGCAACTAGAAACGAGATGTCGATGCCAAATCGGAGGTTGTCCATGAGAATGATAAAGGAAGTTCTTAGACTGTACTATTCATGCGGTCTAAGCCACAAAAAAATTAGCAAGGCACTAGGCTGCTCACATGGGTCTGTTGCCGAGTATATTCATCGCGCGAAGGCGGCGGGCTTTACTTGGCCGTTGCCGGACGAACTAGACGATGCTCAACTTGAGCGCCGACTTTTCCCGCCGATTGCGAACGTCAAAACAAGACCGCTCCCAGACTTCAGTTACATTCACACGGAGCTGAAGAAAAAGGGGGTGACACTGGTCCTTCTTTGGTCCGAGTATCGAGAGGAGTATCCCCAGGGATACAGTTTGAGCCAGTTCTGTGAGCTGTATGGTCGATTCGAAAGGAACCTTGGCATTGTGATGCGGCAGGAACACAAGGCAGGACACAAGGCTTTCTCTGACTTCGCTGGGAAGACAATTCCGATCGTCATCAATCAGCAAACAGGAGAGGCTAGGCTGGCTCATCTCTTCGTATGCACTCTGGGCGCGAGCAATTTCACGTTCGCAGATCTGTACTGGGACGAGAGTGTTGAGTCCTGGTGCAACGGACATGCCGGTGCATTCAGTTACTTTGATGGCTGCCCTGAGGTCATTGTGCCAGACAACCCTAAGCCGGTAATTACAAAGGCTTGTCCATATGAACCTGACGTCAATCCGAGTTTCGCTCAGATGGCTGCTCACTACGATGTTGCTGTTATTCCGGCCCGTGTGAGAAAACCGAAAGACAAAGCGAAAGTTGAGGCAGCTGTAGGTCTAGCGACTCGATGGATACTGGCTGTGCTGCGCCATCGCACATTCTTTAGCCTTGCTGAAGCAAGAGTCGCAGTTCGTGAACTCCTCGACAAATTAAACGACCGTCCGTTCAAAAAAATCTCGGGCTCACGGCGTAGTTTGTACGTGTCTATCGACAAGCCAGCATTGAAGGCACTACCAATAGCACCATACGAATACTCTCGCGTCAAGAACGCTTCAGTCAACATCGACTATCACATTCAATATGACAAGAGCTTTTACAGTGTCCCCTACCAGTTTAGAGGTGAAGTCGTTGAGGTAAGAGCAACGATGAGTACGATCGAGATCTTTCGCAGAGGAAAGAGAATCGCTAGTCATCCGCGTAGCATAGGCGAAAACAAAGCCATTACTCGCGTTGAGCATCGTCCCAAAAGCCATCAACAATATGGCGAGTGGCCTCCTGAGAGGATCATTGATTGCGGGCGAAAAATAGGACCATCGACAGCAACACTATTTGCGGCAATCATGGCGAGCCGGAAGTATCCAGAACTCGGCTATCGAAGTTGCATGGGGATTCTTCGCCTCGCAAAGAAATTCAGTGACAGCAGATTGGAAGCAGCCTGCAATCGTGCTCTTGCAATAAGAGGGCTCTCTTTCACAAGCGTAAAATCGATTCTCAATTCCAATCTTGATCAACGCCCGCTCCCCGAGAAACCGCACCAACTCTCCATTGTACATACCAACATTCGTGGCGCTAGCGCCTTTGCACTACCTAATGAGGAGGATAGACATGCTGATACATCCAACAATAGACATGATGAAGAGTCTGAAACTCTACGGGATGGCCAGGGCGCTGGAGACGCAACTGGAACTGAAGGAGGCACGTGAGCTCTCTTTTGAAGAGCGCTTGGGTATGCTCCTTGATTCGGAAGTCCTCGACAGAGAAAACAAACGGACTAGCTTGCGTCTGAAAAATGCACAATTGCGGCTGTCGGCCTGTATTGAAGACATTAAGATAAAACCAGGCAGAGGTCTCGAACGAGCAGTAATAACTGCCCTGGCAACTTGCGACTGGATCCGAGACAAGCGAAACATACTGATTACCGGCCCTACTGGGGCCGGTAAAACCTACCTTGCATGCGCTCTGGCAAACAGCGCCTGTAGGCAGGGATATACAGTCGTATACTACCGTGCACCATCGCTCTTCGATGACCTCATCGTCGCGAAGGCCGATGGTCGCTACAAGCGGATCCTGGCTTCTATCGAATCAAAGAAACTGCTAGTTCTCGATGACTTTGGACTAGAGAAACTCGCTTCAGAAAATAGAAGAGACATGTTCGAGATCATTGAACGGCGATATGACAGTAGCTCAACCATCATCTCAAGCCAGTTTCCGCTTGAGCACTGGCACGACGTGATCGGCGATCCGACCCTCGCAGATGCGATTCTCGATCGTATCGTTCACAACTCCCATAAACTCAAAGTGAAAGGCGAAACTATGCGAGATCCGAAAAATCAAAACGGGTAAATTACAAACATGCCAGCGTCGCTTCGCTCCGACTACCCCACAAATCTGCTCCGGCGAACTGCCCATTTTCGCCCGGAACCATTGCCCATTTTCGCCGGAATACGCATCATGTACAGCGAGGTTTTTTACACCGGATCCAACCACAATGTTCGGCCGGTCCAAAGTCGCCAATCAAAACCGGACGGGAAGTCACTCTTCCCGTCCGGTCCGGAGCTTTCGCCATCGATGGGTAACTAGGACGGAGGCATCACCGTTGTAGCTCAAGCTCAGCCGCCTTTGACGATCCGCCAGCCGCCCTTGCCGTCCAGTTCCAGCACTTGGCTGTGGTACTGACGCAGGCTTTCGCGGTGACCGACCGAGAGGAAGGTCGTGCCGCTCTGCTGCAGCGTGGTGTAGAGGAGCGCTTCGTTGGCGGGGTCCAGCGCGCTAGATGCTTCGTCGAGGATGGCGTACTTCGGCTTGTTGAGCACGAGACGCGCGAATGCCAGGCGCTGACGTTCTCCAGGCGAGAGGACATCCGACCAGACCTTAATCGCGTCGAGCCCGCCGTCTTTGGCGAACTTCTCGATCAATCCATCGAGGTTGACGGTCTTCAACACCTGCCGAAGCTCATCGTCGCTGACGGTGCTGTTGGCGTTGGGGTAGGTCAGCTGCCATCGCAACGAGCCCAGCGGTAGGTACGGAATCTGGGGCAGGAAGAACATCTCGTCGGAACTGGGCGTGTAGACTTCGCCCTTACCGGCATCCCACAAGCCGCCGATCACTCGCAGCAACGAGCTCTTTCCCGCACCCGAGGGCCCGACGAAGAGCAGGCTATCGCCAGGAGTGACATCGACGCTGACGTCTGTCACCAGCGTCCGCTCGTAATTGGGCGTCATCATCGTCACGAATTGGAGCTTCACGTTCTTGCTCTCGTGATGCGTCATGCGCGGATGTTCCGGCGTGCTCGGCGGGTCTTTCTGATCGAGCACATCCATGAAGTCACCCAAACGATTGACGTTGGCGGCGAATAGAGAGAAGGTCGCGAACTCGGCGACGAACAGGCTCAGTGCTGCCAGAATCTGCGCGAAGGCAGAGTTGGCTTGCATGATATGCCCGAACGAAATGCCACTACCGTCGGTGAAGTACAAGGGTGCCAGGATTAAGATCGGCAGTACCACGACGAGGTAGTCGTAGCCCTGCGTGAAGAATCCCAGGTTGCGCTGCCAGCGAATGAGGAAGTTGTAGTTCTTCACCACTTCGGCAAAGCGTTCGCTCAGGCTCTTCGCCTCCATTTCCTCGCCCTTGTAGAAGGCGATCGCTTCCGCGTTATTGCGTACGTGGACAGCCTGGTAGCGGAAGTTGGCTTCGAACTCTTCTTGCTTGTAGTTGAGCCCGATCAGCCGGCGTCCGAAGAGTATCGTCACCACCGTACCGACGATCGAGTAGATAATCACCGTCATCGAGAGGAGATGCGAAATGCTCCACAGCACGGTCGCGAAGGACAGCACCGTGATCACCGAGTCGAGGACGATGAGCAAGAATTTCAACGCACCCTGCGTGAAGAGCTTCACGTCTTCGGAGATACGTTGATCTGGGTTTTCCACCGAACCGAGCTGCGAGATCTTGTAGAACTTCCGGTCTTTGAAGTAGCGAGCCATGATCTCGTTGGAGAACCAGTCTCGCCAGGCGATTCCTAGAAGGTCGCGGACGTAGCGGTAGAGCACCACGATCGGAATGCCCACGATGAACACCGAGGCGAGGATCGTTATAGCCTGCCAGAACTCAGGCACTTGCTTGAACTGGAGCGCATTGATCATGTCGCGGTTCAAGAACGTGAGCAGCACGTTGAGTCCGTTGACGGAGAGGAGAAGCGAGATCAGGATGCCGAGTAGGCGCCACCCTGTGTCCATCCACTTGCGTGTGAGCCAGAGGTAGGCTGTTGGCAGCGCCAGGGCACCGATAGTGGTCCAGGCTGCGAACGCCAGTCGGTGGGTTGTGACCCATGCCGCTGGCAGGCGTTCGATGATGTACGCGGGCCAAATTTCATCGAGAGCCCCGCCGAATGCGACGCTAAACGCCACGTACAGCCCCCAGGCGGCGGTGAGGAGAAACACTAGGTAGCCGGCTAGAAGCCATTTCTGGTTCGGCCCGGACGATTGCCAATAAGGCTTCGTCATGGCGAAAACCCGCTTCACGAGCGCCCAGTCGAATTTATTCAGGTGTTGGTCTTTCATCTAAACCTCCACTATGTCTGCATGAGACATTGGACTAAAGTGATGTTGTGACAGAGGCAGGAGCGCGACCGGCTTGGATAACGCCGCGTCGTGTGCTCGACCGAAGAAAGGCTAATCTCGGTCAGTCATGGCTTTGTCTCTTTCGGAACGGTCAACACACACACTCTTGCAAGCGAAAGTGAGTTGCGACCACGATTCGAGAGTTCGTTCCGCTGTGTGGCTTTGCCTTTCTGGATTGGAGCGGAGTGAGGAAGTACTTTTTGCATACCAGTACAGACTCTTAGTTATAAAGAGATCAACGGTACGTCTGAGCAATCTATAAACTCTGATCAATAAGTCCACAGTAGTTCGGGAAGCTACTGGTATTGATTAGGAAGAGATCCCAGGCAATATCCACATGTGACAACTCTAAAGTTCTTCATGCTTCACGCTAATTCTGTTAGCGCTCGGAAGAGCAGAACTCAGCACGCGGAGTGATGTGCCGAATGCTCCGTTTCGCCTTTGTCTATCGCTGCGGAACTACATACGACTGGAATTAATATGACATAAGATAGTAGAAGAAGTCAACAACAAATTAGGACAGTGCCAGAGAGCCCGAGCTCAGGCCTGTCCGAGTGAGAGCTGTGTGTGCTACACGGCTCGTCTAAGATCGTCGTTGTTGTGTTCCGCTTTCAGCAGGTCTTCTCGCGGTGAGTGTGCGTGGGAACGAAACGCGCCGCCGGCATCGCGCCGGCGGCGGTGGTCAAGTACGGCTCAGGCCGTTCTTACCGTCATCACTTCTTCGGCTGCTGCTGCTGCTGACCCCCGAGGGCCTTGTCGAGCGGGTTGCCGACGCCGCCCTTGAAGGCGTTGTTCAAGCAGACGGCGGCCCAGATACCCAGCGCCACCAAGGCGACGAACGCGATGATCCGCATCTTCATGGAAGGTCCCTCACGTGTACGAGAATCGGTTGTGGTACCCACACGCCTTCGACGCGACCCCTGTAGACGACTTGCACTAACTCTGAGCACGCGTGAGTCTGCAGATCGCTTGGATCTGAGGAATCTGTGAGTTGTGCTGGTTATGCTTGGTCGTTCTACCGGAGAATCGCGAAGATGAAGTGTGTTTAATAAGGTATGCTTTTAGAGGCCTAATAACAAGCTTATGGAATTTTTTGATGTATTGAGACTGCGTAAAATCCCCACGCTGTCTGGCCAGCTAGTCTTTGCGAGGTATCAGTTTTGATATCGAGGTTTAACGCATGCGAGTAGAAATGGGGCAACGTCACCTTTTCTGACCGTGTAAACGTTCAATTACAGACGTTTCGAGGCGGCTTTCGGTGAGGTCGTTTTGCAGAACATGTTCTGCAAAACGGCTCCAGATGGTGCGCTTTGATGGCTTCCTGGTAGTCTGGATGCCCAGTGCGATGAGATCCTGGTATGCCTTCCTGGCTAGTCTTTTATGCGATGATTTACTCATGATGACTCCTTCTTGGAATTGAGTTTGGTTTACAACTTCTCTTTTCCCAGGGGTCATCTCTTGGATTTCAACGATGCCTTGGACACTCCCACTATATGGATGAATAATTCAGGAGCAAACATACCTATCGGCACAATCCCGGTCGGCAAGAACGATTGGCGAGACAAATAATTTGATCTCGGTCGGTCGTT
>JAIERK010000096.1 GCA_019746975.1 Candidatus Obscuribacterales bacterium | reverse complement strand
GGAGTGCTGCCAGACTTCGTCAACGCCTTAAAAAATGAGGCTACCAATGTAAGACTCAATATCGATCTGAAGGAAACCCAGCCCCCACCAGGAGCAGTACCGCGTCAAAAATCCTTCGCACTCGAGAGTAACGGCAAAACGATTCAAACGGTCGCGTTCATCGGTCCGCCAGGAACCATCGAGACTTTGCCCGCCAACCTCAAGGCGCCTGCGCAGATGGCGGTGGCCGATCTCGTCAATAATTCCAAGAATGGCTCCCCTGCACTTCAAGCTGGAATAAGGCATGCCAATCACCAGGGGCAGTTGACTGAATTTATCGAAGCCGTCAACAAGGGCTTGCAGGACGCAGGACTGAAACATTTGCAGCTCGAAGAGGCACAGGCACGTGCGGTACCTGGCATGAATGCAGCAAAGATGTTTGTACTTCGTGACAGTCAGACGGGACGAGATATCGATCAAATTGGACCAATTTTCCGACCGGCGCAGATTCCTGGAGCGGCTCCCACTGAGAATCCACTTGTCTCTGGTAAGTTGAACGAGTCTGTGATCAAATTTGCAGAGCGCGGAAAAACAGCTGAGGATACAGCTAAGAATCGTAAGGATGGCATCGACACACTGACGCGCACAGGTAGCGATCCTGAGCTAGTAAAAGACCTGAAAGCACTTGACGCCGCTGCTAAGATTCACGAGACCGATAAGCCTGCCGATGCAGCAGCGCAACTCAAGAGGCTGAGCGACCTCAATGACGATGGAAGCCAGGAGGCATCTCAACGCATCAAGGCGCTAACAAAAAAACTAGGTGGAGAAGCGAACGTAAAACAGCTAATTGCAGACCTCAATAAGGATGGAACAGATGGCAAGACGGTACTGACAAAGCTTAAAGATGCACTTCCAAAACCAGATTCGACAATGGACAATCTCCGAGCTCGAGCAATCATGCAAGAGTTACCGGCCGAGCCAACTTATCAAAATCTTGTCTTAGCACAGCGAAAATTAGATGCAGAAGCAAAACTAGGAAACCAAGCGGCTTCTGATTTCGGAAAGAGAACTAGCGTCGATCTGATCGTCAAACAGCTCGAATTTGGCCAAAGTGTAACCTCCGCAGAAAAACTCGTGGGGCAACTCGGACAGCGAGCTCGCGATGGTGATGTTCATGCCCGCCGCGCTCTCGCTGCAATCGTGGCTCCAGGTGGTGCGGAAGGGAAAGCCTGGCAGTCAATGAATAAGTTTGGCGACAATTCGTATGCTACCGACAAGCTTCCTGATTTTTCAACGGAGAGCCCCGAGTGGCAGGCTCGTGTGAAGCTAAAGGCAGTCAAAGCTTTACGCGAGTCCGGGATGAACAACGGCGGATTGAATCCCGATGAGGTCACTGCCTTGGCCCTCACGCTGAAAGGTCTGGTTAACAGCGGAGACGCAGAGAAAGGTGACGGAAGCCGTATCGTCGATGAGATTCGAGGTGCGTTCTACGATACCAACAATCTCAGAGCGAAAGAAGACAAGGGCAGAGAAAAGGATTACGCCTCACGCTCGGAAAAACTACTTGCAGGCCTCAACCAAGTGCTGGCTATAGAAAGCGACCCGACCAAAGCTGGGACTCGGGAGCTGATTATCGAATATTCCAAAGCGGCACAAAGTGAAAACAATCGCTTCGTATTCGATCACTCGGACAAGGGAAGTGTCGCGCGCGTTGGCGATGTGGGTCAAGGCTTCCGCAAACAAGTCGAAGACTTCGAGAGCAGTGCAAAGAAAGGAAATAAGGTAGCAATTGATGTTCTCGCCACTATGGCAGGCGGTGTCGGTAAACATAATACGCTAGTCAATCCAACTACACGAACCAAAGAGAATCCGTACAAGGATTCTCCCAGCTCCGACCTGGCATACAGGGCGCGCCGAGCCTTAGTGGAGACGGCAACGCAAAGCCCTGAATTACGTAAAACTGTAATGGATTCTCTGACGAGCACGCTTCAGACGAAAGCGATTCCAGACCGCAGCATGAGACAAGAAACACTTGGGCAAATTGCCGCGCTCAATCCGAAGGATATCCCGGATAAAGTTAGAGAGACACTGCGAGCTGGCTTAAAAAATCCAGAGACACATGCCGGAGCGGTCAACGGCATGATGGCAATGGCAAAGCACCTGGACTCCAAAGATATCGAAGCGTTGCGCGACCATTTGTCACCACATATAGTGGAACACCTGAGAACAGGCTCGTTCAAATTGTCTCCGGAGCGCGGCGCACAGTTAGCCAATCTTCTTGCATCTGACGCCCTCGATACTTATAAGTTAAACACCCCGGAAAAGCGCGTACAATCGATCAAGGCTCTGGCGGCTATTGGTCCCTACCATGCCACCGATACTAGTATCAGCGCACTGCAGAGTCTCGGTGGAGACGACGGGCGAAAACTAATCGATGCACAGCTCAGAGTGGTCGACAAGGTACTAGACTGGAATCAAGAAAAGCGAGAGGTTGCTGTAAATGACATTCAGAGCGCAGCAGGATCGGCACTTTTGACGATAGCCGAGCGAGCGCCAGATTCAGGATTGAAGACCACCGCCTTCAACGCCTTTGCCGGCCAAGATTGGGGGAAAAGCTTCAAGGATGCTTACAAAGCCGACGGGGGTCAAGACCTACGTTCTCGGCTACAAGCTCTGATGCGCGACAATCCGGAGAACGTCGCCATTCAAGGCGGTGTGCCGAAACTTGCGTACAGACTCAACCACGACGTTATAGATTATCCTCGTGAGGCGAATGAACCTCCTCGAGGAAAACCAGATGCAGCACGCATCGGAGCAGCCTTCAAAGACAAAGGCACGCAGTCGTCTGATGAAGTTCTCGGGCGCTTTTCTGAACTTGCAATCGGCCGCTATGGTCTCGCTAAGGTCCGGGAAGTGAGCGACAACCTCGCTATATTTAACGCACTACCACCCGATGTAAGACGACAACTGACCAGCTTCTCCGGTAGGCTCGAGGAGGGCAAGGACTTAAGTCTGACCGGCACTACCATGTCCGCTCAGACCTTCAATAAGCTCCCCGCCGACTTGCGTAAATTGTTGACAGGCAAAGAGGATTTGCTTCCCTCGAACGGCGCTTTAACCACAGAGCAGTTGAAAGGTAAAACCATCAGCGGTGCCACGTTCAACAACTTCTCACCCGAGTTGCGCAAAGAGTTAAGTGGTTCGGAAGCCACCTTGCCCACTCCGCAGTCCCTCAGCCTCTGGGGCAGGACGGTCGATGCCGCCACTTTCAACAAACTTCCCGCCGACATGCGCAAACAGTTGTTCGGCTCGGATGCTCTAATTCCAGAGCCGAAGACATTGTCGGTGGACAAAAGAATAGGCGCGTCTGAATGGAACCAACTTCCGATTAAAGTGCGCGAGATGCTATCTTCCGATGGCAAAGGTGCGCTGGCCTCGAATCATGGCGTCGTCGAGGTTAAGGGAAAAACGATCGACGCGCGCACATTTAATCGTCTTAGCGACGAGCAAAGAAGGATTCTGTCAGACAGCACATGGTCGCTCGAAGAAGGCAGCGCCGTGCCGGATCTCTCACGTGTCAAGCTAACTGCAGAGCAGTTCAATAGGCTAAGCGTCGACGCCAAGCAAGCGCTTGGTCAGAAGCCAGAAAACGTTCCACCAGGCTCTTTTGTCAGCCTTGCCGGACAGACGCTGGATGCCGCCACAGTTAATAAACTTCCTCGCGATGTTCGTGAAGCAATCACAGGCTCACCTGCTGAATTGGCTGCTGGACGCGTACTTCGCGATTTATCACAAACGCAAATAGACGCAAAGACGTTCAATGCATTGCCCGGAGCTCAGAAGCTAGCTCTGACCGGCACAACTGAACGGCTAGACGCGGCAGTTACTCTCGGTCAACTCGCCAGTGGCGAAATCAACAAAGAGAGCGCCTTGGCACACGTCCTGCTCGGGCCTCCGCCGCTCGACACAGCGGTGGACGAACTCAGAGTAAAGTTCGAGACGAATTCCCAGCAAAGGGAAAGTGAGTTGCAAGCGCTCATCAGAGTGCGCGAGAACGTCATTCGAGAGCTCGGCGCGCAGGCGAAGGAGGGAGTCGGCTGGTTGAACAAGCTTGGCGCCAGCATCTACGATGGTTTGAGTGTCCGTCAACGCAATTTTATCCAGGCACAATCCGACAAAATCTTTAACATCCAAAGCCTCGACAAAGCGATTCAGGATCAGGGATTTGAGGCGCAGATGGCGAAAGCTCGAGTGCAAACAATCGAGATTGCTCAGCATAGCAAAGAACACGCACGTCTCACCCGCGAGGGAAAACTCGAGCAAGCGGATCGATATGCTCTCACCTTGTTCACCACGTATGGACGACCGCTACTTGAGCTGGCTCCTGACATGAGTCGTTCTCTGCGGCGCGCAGGTGATGGTACCAATAGCGGTGCTATGGGACGCTCACACGAGAGCGGCCATACTCAGTTTGCCACGCTGCAATTCAATACTAAGATCGGGCAGCCCGGTGGCGTGGAGCAAGGGTTACAAATGCTTGCTTCGGTAAAGGCGAAAGAATCGGGAGACGGAAAGCGTGCACCACTTATGTTCGCTGACGCACCAGCTATAAGAGCCGAAGCGTTCCGTGGAATCGACAGTGATCCGACCGTCAGGAAGCTTAACGAGCTTGCTCAAGTGGTCAATGACCAGCTCAGTACCCTCAACACCGAAATAACCTCGATGCAGTCTCGAGGTGACAGATTCCAGGATTTCATTGATGATGCCAATCGTCGCGCCAACATCGTCAAAGAGGCACTAAACGGTCTAAATCCAGCCGACATCAAACGCCTCAACGAAGTGCACCAGGCCATGGCGAAATCGCTTCGAGACGGCTCGATCATAGATCCGGAGGCCAAGCAGCAAATTCAGAAAAGATTCGATGCTCTGGATAAAGCACTTATGTTGTTTGATCCCAACTATGACAAAAGCGCGCACCAACAGCAGAAGTTACAACAGAAGACGGAACTCGAAGCCAAGGTAAAGAGCATCACCGACAATAGTTGGAATTGGGCCCGCACTGACCCTCCCAAAGACTCACTGTATGACGCACTGTACAAGCGGCACGATCATAATGTTGCGATAGTCAATCACCAGTACTGGGCCGCGAGAAAAGGGGAGGCTCTCAAAAATCTTCAGAAGGTCAATGGTGAGCTAAACCAACGTCACAACATCGAAAAAATGATCGACTTTCTAGCATCGCCCGAAGCCAAGGACGAGAGTACATTCGGCACCTGGATGAAGCGCGACGGCGTTGAGTTGATTGGTGCCGCGGCCGGTGCAGCCATCGCAACAGGGCTCGTCATCGCAACCTTCGGCACGGCAGTTCCTGCACTAGCATTGGCCGCAACTGGAACACTCGGCTTCATCGCTGGTCGCGAGATCACCAAAGAGGCGCAGCATGGAGCCGGGAATCGCAGCGATGGCTCCCTCCCTGGCGACTATGCTCGAGGACGGACTCTCATGGGAGAGGACGGGTTGGAGCGACCGATGGAGTTCGATCGCGACGTCTTAACCCCTTTCGGCATCGAGTTCGGAGTAGGAACGTTGATCGGCTGGGCTGGTGGAGGCGCGGGAACCTACATCGGGCAGAACCTCAGAAACTTGTCCAGCTCGGCACGAGCCTTATTCGTCGCTGAAAACAAACAAGCTATTCAACAACTCACGAGAAGCATTTCTCAACTTGAGGCACAAGCAGCAAAACAACCATGGCTCGCCACGTTCGCCAATCAAGTCCTGAAGGAAACCGCAATTCAATCGGCTGTCTTACCGACATTCATGGCGACAGAGCATGGTGCACAACATACACTCAAGAGTCTCGGTCTGGCTGTCCAAGAAGGAAACATGATCACATCTTTTCTGGCTGCCACGGCGGTCAGCGTACCGTTTGGTTTGATGAAAGCCCGCGTCCTGCCTAGGGACGGCAGAGTCGCTTCGCACGGAGAAATCAAACCAGTCGAACCATTGCGACCGGGCGAGCCGAATCTCAGGCTATCTCATGAGGCCACTCCACAAGGGGTGGATGGCTACGTGCAAAACGCCAAGAGCCGCGGCTCAAACATCGAGATGAAAGGCAATGGTCGATTCATCGAGACGACCAAAGAGGGTCTGGTAGTGGAATGGTCGCCGCATACGGCAGAATCCGCCGGTGTAGGCAAGCCCACCGAGATACCCTTGCGGCAAGCAGCATCGCTTGCCGAAAGACCTGGTGCAAAGCTTGAAGTCGACGCGCCAAAACCCGACCCCGTCCAGGCCAAACGATTGCAAGAGAAGCTCGACGCTATGCTCAAGCCGGTCGCCGAGAAGGAGTCCGCCTCCGCCAAGTTGGAGCGCGACTACAGGACGTGGGAAATCGAAATGGTCGAGAAGATGGATCGACTGCCTGAAACCAAAGAAGGCGACCTGCAATTCAACGAAATGAATCGGCAGCTTCGGGACCGGAAACTAGAATTCGAGAGACAGAAGGAGACTCTTCGTCGAGAGACGGACGACACAAAGCGACAAATAGAAGACTCAGATAGCTATAAACAGCTCAAGATGGCTCACATTCTCGCCGAGGGCAACTTCCCTCCAGGCGAGTATCAACTGAGAATAAACGGACAGGATGGCATTAAGCTCTATGTTGGGATGGAACCATATCTAAAAGATGGAAAGGTCGCCACACGCTTAACCGGAGAGCCGGTGCCGATCGAACACGTCAATCAAATTCTCAAATCGTTGGAAGGCGCAAAGTTAAAACCAGAGAGCGTCGTGATTAACAACAAGCCAGAAGGTGGCACTGAGGGCGCTCTCACCGCGTTCGGTAACACTTACGAACTATCAATTAATACAGGAAGCGAGCAACCAATTCATCTGATCTACAATCACGAGACCGGCCACCTTTATGACTTTCGAGGATTCCGACCTGGAGCCGATCTGCCCGCGCAACAAAAGGTCATGGATGCTTACAAGGCGATGCTACTCAAGGAAGGCGGACCGGCAGACATGATCGCAAGAAGGCTCGGGAAGGAGCCTACGGCGGAGTTTCGTGAACGCCTCGCCAAAGAGCTCACAGAACCGGAGAACTTCGACTTTCTCTCTGATCGCACCAGAACGCCCGAAGGTCTTCTCAAATACCTCGCTTCTCGTGGTGAAGTATTTGCAGAGATGTATAAACTTCACCAGGAAAAAACTCGCATCAAGAACGAGAGTGGAAAAGAACCGACCTACGAAGAGCTTCTCAAAGAGTTTACCGGGAGATATAGTCCAAATCGAGCAGAGATGATGAAACCGATGGGAGATGTATTCAAAGCGCTCGAAGAGAACGCGTTCAACGCCTTCAAGGTTTCAGACGCTAGTGGATCTACGCCTACTCCTAAATCAAGCGGCACAGCGCCAAGTCTCCCGAGGAATAGTTTGAGCCCGGTTCGAGGTGAACTAGACGCGCTGACGGCCAACCTGAAGATTCAAGTGGATGCAACGCGGATCGACTCGACGCGCGCGGAGCGACTCGCCAACGCTGTTCGTGGTCAGCTCGAACAGGTCAACCCCGCAAAACTGCAAGAACTCGCTAAAGCATTGAGTGAGTTGCCAAAGACGAGTGACGGAATGGAAAGGCTTTCCGCGATTGAAGCACTGACAAGATCTCCTGAAAACAGTGGTGCCAATCCTGGTCTGGAAGTCCTGCTCAAATCGGAGACCTCGCTGCAGACATTGAAGGCAGTCCGAAAATTTCTTGACCGCCCCGGAATGCGCGACGCACTAAAGCGCGACCCGTCCATCGCCAGGGGTCTAAATCTCGCGATGGAATCACCAACTCTCGCCGACGCGACCGTTTCGGGTGATATGATGGCACTACAGGCGGTGAAGACTCTTGGCGAAATGACACCGACCGAGTTGAAGTCATTTACAAATATGATATCGACCTTGTCTGCAGACCAGCGGCTGGCACTAATGAAGGAACTGTCCGCATTGACAGCGGAGCGCCGAGCCGGACGGCTTCGATAAATTCGAATCTGCTTACTCCGCAGCCGATCTCGAACGGCTCCTTTCAGTAATTTCAACATATTGTCCTAACGTGAAGACCAGGCCTGCTCTGACAGAGCTGTCACCCAACATTCATCTCGAAAGGAAGCAACCTGCGGCGGGCTCCAATCACAATCCAGCAATACATCCAATCGCTACAACGCCAGACTGAAGGTCTTACGCAGTCGCACCCCGACCGGAAGGACGAGGCATTCCGGTGCATTTGGGAAACTCTGCAAAACACGCCCGCCATTCAGCCGAGCGTATCAGCAAATCTCACTAGACCGCTTTAGTTGTTCTCAACCGGACCTATCTCGCAAATGCAGTAATACTGCGCCTCGAGTGTGCTTGATAGGACGATACGCCACCCTTCAAGTGCATGAGAACAGCCGCCGTTTTCATCAAGCGCTTGGTTCTAGCTGTGGAGACCGAACCGGCACGCCTGAAAGGCAAGTCAGCCAGAGTACGTGTCATCCACCACGTGTTGATGAGTTAATTGAAGAAGCCAGGGCCGGGTGCGCAGTGGCATCGCGTTGGTTAGGTAGCCACTTGAAAGTGTCATAAATTGACTTGTTGATCAGTTGAGGCACATCGAGCACTGACGCGATTTTGAATTGGAACGTACGCGGTTTGTTTTCCGGCCAGACGTTAGGCACCAGCGGCAAACCATCCAGAACCCCAAGAAAACCGCCCAGACTAAAGAGAGAGCCTGCCCTTCCTAAAAATCCTCGTGTCGAAACTCGCGGAATATTGCCAACCACGTCAATCTTCATTGCATTTTTCTTGAAATCTATCGTTCCTGAAGAGCGCATCCTGAGCTCATCGCCATTGAATTCGACCGCGCCAAACTTGGATAGTGATGGCTCAGCATTGCCAAATGCAACCTGCAACCCAGGTCTCAAGACAAAACTGCCCTTGATTGATTTATAGTTGCCATTCTCGACCGGCGCCACACTCTGCAGAAAATTGTTGAGGTTAAAACCAATGATGCCACCTTTAAGCAAGTTGGCTTGATCGATTCTTCGTTGAAGTAAGCTAAATCTGTTTACCCGACCATTCACTAAGGTAAAACTGCTAGGCACTCTACTGTTGGGATTGAGGTCCGTCGGATCTGGGGCGGGAACTTCAAGCGTGTCATAAACATTCTTACCGGCACCGAGTTCGGCTCTAAATCGCACATGTGCTTCCATGGTGCCTGTAATTTCGTTGGGCGCGTCAAACAATTGTGTGAAAAGCTCATTAGCATCCACGCCAGTGAGATCGGCCGTACCACCGAACAATGGCTTACCTTGGGCAGTCCACCCACGCATCTTCAGTTTGCCTTTGGCAATGTCTGCAGTGATGTCTCTCAATGAGATGTTGCGCGTTTTTTCGCCTTCTTTGTTAGTGTAGGAGCCCGCTACTAGCTTGCCCTTGATACCTTTAACCAATAGCTTGTTCAACTTCATGGACTGAATGTCCACGTCGAACGGACTGGACTGCTTTTCACTCGCGGTACCTGTAACCCAATCAGCGGCACTGATCGTGCCGGTCACATCGCTAAGTTTGTATTGGGGAATACCGAAGTCACTTATTTTGACAAGACCTTTCACGGCTGGTGCTGTCGGCGGACCTTTGAGTTGGATGCTTCCACTAATACTGCCGCTGAGGTTACGCAAGCCACTATCCATGGTATCAGCAGGCAGCAAGGCAACCAGATTTCTCGCTTGCAGAGAATTCGGCAATTCGAGCGTAACGTCGAGTTCGGGGGCGCCTTCAGAAGACGTCGGCAACAGATACGTACCGGTTATCTTGATGATCGCGCGGCCAGATACCATTTGTACGTTTTGAAGTGTAACCTTGTTGTCCGCAACAAACAAAGAGCCGGCCATGCTACCCGGCTCACCTTCCGGTTTTGCCAGAACACCAAATGGACCCTGAAGACTAAAGTCTTGGTTCGCAGGAACCGATGCATGGAACACCGCGTTCAAATGTTTGCCATTCCCGGTCACGTCGGCGGTAACTGGCACGGGGCCTGATGTAATCAATTTATGAGTGGCGCTCTCCAGATGCACAACAGAGATGAAACTATTCGGATCCATTTGTGCGGAAGATTTGAGGCTGATTGATCTAGTAGCGGGATCAGAAAAATTTTCAATGGCACCAGATGCCGAGAATGTAGATTTGCCAAGGTTTCCACTAATTCTAGCGATTTGAAGTCTGCTTCCACTGGCGACAAGCCTTCCTGCGATGTTATGCACAGGAAATCCTGAGGCCGTTGCAGCGACATTATCAAAAGAGACATCGCCTGTCGCGTTGAGATTGTTGCCCTGATTGGTGATGGCGAATTGTCCGCGTACCGTTCCGTCAGTGAGGGTAACTCCAAGGCGCTGCATCTCCTGGAGATAGCGCTCGCGCACCGAGTTGGGTGTTTGGGGCGCGGCCAGGTACGAGAGCAGATCGCTCAAATCGAGACCTGGTGTGTGGACCTTAAAACTGGACAGTGAGGGGGTCTTCGACAAATTGTTGACTACTAGAGTGGTGCGCAATTTGCTTTTGGCGCTGACGATGTTGACGTCTTCCAGTGAAGCATTGTCGTTCTGATACGTGACTTTGCCGGAGAGCAGATGAAGAGTTCGTTTTGAACCGAGGGGCTGGTAAGTGAGATCTTTCGGATATGCCACCATAGCGATCGTAGGAGATTTTGCCGTGCCATGCAATGTCAGATCTACCTTTTTGACGACGCCGTACAGCAGTTGCTGTGAGAGAAGTGGCGATTGCACCTTCATCGCCTGCAGAGACATTTTTACATTGGAAAGATCGATATTCTCCGCACCGATTTTCAAGTTCAATTGAGAAGTGGGTGAAGGACCCGCGGAGCCGTTCAACACGAATTGACCATTACCTATGCGACCCGTAGTCTGAGTGAAATCCAAGATCTGGTCGCGCACTCCAATCACTCCACCATTAACTTCGGCCACGCGCTGTTTGCTGCCAGGTGGTTGGTAATACAGGTTAATTGGTATCACTTTCAAGGAAATCGACGGATTATTTATAGACCCTTTTATCTCACCGTGAGCACTCTTAATCGCACCATACAAAACCTCCTCCTTAACCAATGGGCTATCGATCTTCAATTCTTTGATCACCCGTTTCACATCAGCTAGATCTATGTCGCTGCTGCTTAATCGAACATCGATCTTGCCGTCTTTACTTACTCCTGATTTTCCATCTAGAGTGAATGTGCCGCCGCCAAGCCGTCCGGCCAATTTCGAAAATGTAGCTGTGCTTCCGTCAAAGATCACTTCGCCACCACTCAATTCAAAGAGCCGATTGGGTTGGTTAGGCATATAGTAAAGTCTGTCAGGTTTGGCGTGAGCCAAAATCTGCGGGCCCTCTAGATCGCCTTTAAGAGAAATCACAGCTTCCTTTACAGTTCCAAATAGCGGTTGGTGCACCACGGGCGGTACCGCCAGGTTTAACGCCTTGAGAGTTTGTTTTACTTCGTCGAGGTAAATATGTTTTCCGCGATAGCGAATATCGACTTTATGATTTGCATCGATCCAGCCGTCCGCCTCGAAGTCGCTGCTACCGACTATTCCCTTCGTTTTTTCAAAACTCAGTTTTTCCTTTGTCACATGCACGACGCTATGTAATGATTTGATCGCCAATCTGCCTTGAGGATATGCGCAGTGCACATTGGTGAGCTTGAGCTCAGCCTTGTCCAATGGCGAGGCGATACCATTCTTTCCTGGGACGAATCGCAAAGGACCGGTATTTTCGATGTTCTGAGCCGAGATTGTGAACTGACGTGTCTGAATCGACGCTTTACCGCTTAACTTCTCGTCGGGGACGCCATGTCCAGAGAATGTGGCATTGATGGGGTCGGCAATCGCAGGAACTGGCAATGGTCCTATGAAGTCGGCAAAATCGGCTAACAGCAAATTTTTAACGTTGACAGCCACTTTCTGCTCGTTCTTCATCCAATCGACAGGGCTTCCGTTGACTTCTCCATCGATTTTGATGTGTGTGTCTAGCTTTGGATGCTTTACGGAACTGGCAAGCGCAAGGTTCCACCCATTACGATGGAACGGTCGATCCAGTTTTGTCTCAATCGATTCAAAGTCGAGCCTCGCCTTCGCCTTTCTGCTGTCGGCCAAGTGGAGCTTACCGCCATGTACGCAAATATGGGACAAAGCCTTCAGGACAGGCATTTTTGCCAAATCTGAAAAATTCCATTCGGAATCCGAAATGCGGTTCGCCCAAATTTCAGGTTTGTCGATATCGACATTTGTAACCACCAGTTCTCGGTTTTTGATAAGTGGAATTAAACCAACGGAGATCTCGGTGGGACCAGCAATCATGAACGGCTTATCATTTTCATCAGTCACCCTGAGCCGATCGGCCTTCACAATTACCGCAGACAAACCGGCACTCAAATTCACTTGCCCCAGTTGGACCTTGCGGTTAATCTGGGTCCCCATCACCCGTTCGAGCTTAGATTTCGACCATTCACCCAGGATTCTCTGGCCATAAAAATGAAACGAAAGATAGATCGCGGCAAGGATAAGTGCGACCACGCCCAGAATCCGCACCCATGACTCGCGGGGCGAACGGGCTTGGCGTTCGCTTGATTGCTTCTGGAGGTCTAGCAACTAAATCTCCTTAATAACTGAGCCCGTGGGCACGTAGGTGAGATTGTCCGGTTCACGAGTCTTTCAAGCACTCAGATCTTGTATACGCTTTGGACTGCAGCACATAACGGATAGTTCCCAGGGTCGATACTTTAAGCCTCTACGATGCTGAAAGTATGACTGCCCGGCGTTAAAGCGACCTGATAGCATAAAACGCGCCAAGGCGTGAAACAGCCCCAATTCCACCCAGGTTGGCACTCCAGTTTACCGCGGAGTTCTGAATTTCTCCGCTAAATTAGTACAACATAGTCACAATTAATCGGTTTAATGCAGATTCGGAGATATCTCACCCGGCAAACAGGTTAGAACTCGACCATGGTGAAAATTTGTCTCACGATAATTGCCTTGTGCTTGCTCGCCGGAGCCGTGATTGGTCTATTCGCTTCAATCAACACGCCGAAAACGATTTGCGTTGTCTCTCCCGTGCGATTTATCCAGGAAGGAACAATCGTCAGCGCAGATATGTTGAAGTACGAGTCAATCAGCGAAGAATTCGCCGATTGTGCGTATACGGACAATAAAGGTCTGGTAGGAGGCACCGCTCGCTATTCTATGAGTCCAGACACGAACGTGCGTCATTGCCCCGTCTACAATAATGACGATGTGGTTGTATCGGACGAACTGCGATATGTCTATACGAGAAGCTCTGACAATGGGCGTCGCCCGAAGTAGCGAGCGATCGTGCGGTGCTTTAGCAACCTGAACACGGCTCTATGCAAGCGTTTGGTCGCGGCGACTGAAGCAGCGAATTGGCATGATGAAATGCGAATTGTCTTTAAGCATGATTTTGGCGAAAAACTGATAGAGACTGCACCCAATTATTTGCAAACTACCACCCCGAGCGATTCTCGTCAGATCCGATTTTGCGAACCAACCAGATTAGAAATAGTATCATTGGTAGTGCCACCAGGACTGATGCCATGACCACGACCCACAGCGGAATGTTGGCAAACGATATCGTTAGCAAATTGAAGCAATAAAACGGCGGGGTTGTTAGTAGCGCTACCAACAAGATGATAGAGAAGAGCACCAGATCAATCAGGATAGAAGCGTAAAGAAGCTGCAACCAATGATCGCCTGGATTGGCTTGAGAATCCTTAGCAGTTCTCAGCTTGAATAATTTATGTCCGACAACGGCCGTAACAAACACACTCAGTAAAAGAAATCCAGGGCTCATCCACAGTAGATTACCTACGATGCTATTTGAGAAACCAAAGAGCCATGGGAAAGAAAGAAGTGGAGAAAAACAGAGAGCAACGAAAAACACTGCTAATGCCGAATTGGATTTGTAACTGTAGGCGGAAAAGAATCGTGTCGTAGACAGAAATCGCCTTCCGCGAGGAGGGTACCAATAGCAGACAAACTCGCCAGGCGGCCAGGATTTTGGCATCGTCTGCATGTAGTAACCGCTCTGCAGCATTTCAAGGTCACGAAGTAGCTCGTCGGCAGTTTGATACCTGCGACCTGGGTCTTTTTCGAGGCACTTGCGTACGATCATCTGAAGAGGGACCATTTCTCTACAATACATGCTGCTTCTCAGAGAGAGGGTTGGCGCTAGAAGCATAGTCGGCTCCTCCTCTAAATGACGAAGAAGCGTCTTTGCCTGATTGGAACCGCCGAACGGTGGTGTTCCACACAGCATCTCGTGCACAATACATCCCAACGAGTATATGTCAGAACGCGCATCAACAGTAGCTCCCATGCAGTGCTCCGGACTCAAATATTGCGCAGAGCAGAATAGGTCGCTCGTGCGAGTAAAAGTACGCGTGTCCAGCTTTTTGTATGAGAGCCGGTCGACGCCAAAACCACAAATTCGAATTTCTTCGCGATGACCTTCCGTTCTACCAACGGCGGACATTGAGCATCCGTCGTTTTTACACCATCGAAAAAAGCGCCTGTATATTTTTCCCCGTGCACAAGATGGACATAGTGCCTCCACAAATGACACCGCAATATATCGAGGTGAAAGGTCGCCGTGGACGACTCCACGTGCATGCTCCTCCAACATCGCCTTACAGCATTGAAGGAAAATGTTGAGCGCTCGGAGAACGTGCACGGGACCGTCGTGCTTTAGAATCTTCTCCAGAGTTACTTCTGGATGTAACGGCTCAGTGGTCGAATGCGCGTTCATCAGAGCATCAGCATTCGCGTTGCCTTCCTTATCATCCGCCGTGCAATTAGCATTACCATACTTCTGCGCGGTTTCGCCGCATCCACCAGAACGCGATACATCAACAGATCGGTCGAATCCAACCGTCACCCGCATTCTGTTGAGATCAACTGTATCAAGAGAACCTTCAGTCATAATCTTGCCTCAGTGCGATGACATTATTAATGATTCGCGCTCGACATCGCGGTCTTTCTTCGCTCTCAGTTTTTGTGCTTGCTTCAAAAGTTTGTCAGCCTTAGCAGGCTGCTTCGCCTTCCGCACCAAAGTGGCATACCGAACCAACACGTCGGCTTGATGAGAGTATGCGCTACCGTTGACCTCACTAATCGCCCAGACGGCATCGGCAGCGCCGACAGCACCGTTTAAGTCGCCGACGGACAATAAGTACTTCGAGAGCTGATCGTAAGCTTCTTCGTCGGGGACAAAGTAATCGCTATCATCAATCTTGCGTCGATTAATTACGTTATCCGCATTTTTGTTGCTCGCCAGACCCAGTCGAAGAACGCGAATTGCTTCCTCTCGGCGGTTCTGCGCCCAGTGAACTTTCGCTAACTGTTTACTCGTCTCCGCATCTATGTAGTCCATACTCCTGCCTTGTCTCGCCAGAGCAATCGCTTTTTTGTACTCTGATTCAGCCTCGGAATATTTCTTTTGTGCCAAAAGAGCGTTGCCTAACAGTTGCCTGCTCATCGATATCTTAAATGGTTCGGATTCAAAAGAACTCGAGTTAGACCGAACTCTTTCCGAAAGCACTTCTCTAAAGAGGCTCTCGGCCTCCGCGAGATCGCCTCTGTCCAGACACAGTTGACCAATAGTTTCAAACTCATCCACCCTGGTATCATCAAAAAACGAAGATGGTTTTGACCTCAAATTGGAGAGAATCGTTTTGGAAAGTTCTCGAGCCTTTGCCTTGTTACCAGTTTCAGTACAGAAGGATGAGTATTCAGTGAGAACTCGATTGATATCCAGATATTTGTAAGACTTCAATCCGAGCGGATCGAACGCTTGTACATTCCGCCACTTCGATTCTATATCGACGGCTTTCTGATAAGAATCATCAGCATTCTTCAATTTGTTTTCGCGGTAATAATGTTCTGCAATAGAAAGGAATGTATTTGCTAACGATGCCGGATCGAAATCGCTCGACCAGTATATTTTTCCCGCAAACCGCAAGTCGGTGATTTCCCGTCCTGGCTGTAGCTCAAAAGCGACGTTGGACGCTTCCAACGCAAACTTGCGGGCAGCATCAACTTTTCCACAACTTAACTCGTTTGCTGCGCGCGCCTGCAAACATTGAACCACGAGGGCTGGATTTCTGCGACTCTTCGATAAGAGCGCAATAGCTTCGTCATACGCCCTATTCGCATCGACATAGCTCTTCGCACCAGCCTCCTCCTTATCTGCCAATCTCGAATACCACTGACCCAACTTGAATAATGCATTTGGTTTTGTCTCAGAATCCGATTCATTCAATAGCTCCATGTACTGCTGCTTTTCCAAAGTGGAGTCGCGGCCTGGATACGCAAATCGATTGGTGACGCCCTGGTACTTGAGAAACCAAGAAAGATCATTTCGATAAACGGCGACAATTGCAATGCCAATAATGCACGGGATACAGACACAACTCAGCACCAGGCTGCTAAAAGAAGCGCCTTTAACTAGCTTTCTAAAGATAAAGAAAAGGTCTTTATTAGGTTCATTTCCATTCTTGAGTAAAAGCAAATCTTCGTAAAGCTTTTGCGTGGACTGATAACGATCGTTTTTGTTCTTCTCGAGACATCTGAATATTATGCCCGCTAACTTAGAATCGACCTTTCTACCCTGACATAAGTCCCGCATCGGTTTCGGCTTTTCTGAAAGGTGTTGGACAAATAGCTTTAACGGACTGTCACTCACGAACGGAGCACTACCGATGATGGCTTCGTACATCATGCAGCCTAACGAGTATATGTCCGATCGAGCATCTACAGAGACGCCCTGACATTGCTCGGGCGACATGTATTGCGGACTTCCGCAAATTTCATCGGCTTGAGCAGACTTCTGATCTGTATGGTCGCTGACGATTTTAACGATGCCAAAGTCGACGACTCTTACATCGATTGCACCAGCTTCGGTGCGCGACAAAATAACGTTGCTGGGTTTCAAATCCAGATGAACCAGACCTTTCTGGTGTGAATGCAGCAGCCCATCGCAGATTTGCAAGAAAACATCCAGCGCCTCTTCTTGCTCAAGAAAGGTCTCGCGTTGTAAAACATCGGCAAGACTTTCCCCTGGCAAGTAATCCATCACCAGGTAAGGAACACCCGCTTCAGTTATGCCATGACCGTATACGGAGACAAGATTGGGATGATTAAGTGCACTAGCGGCATCAATCTCGTGCTGGAATCTCTTCGTCACCCAAGTATTCGAGAAGAGTTCTGGACGCAAGACTTTGAGCGCAAAAATCTTATCCAACTGCCGATCTCGCGCCTTGTATACCAGTCCGGTTCCACCTTCGCCGATCAGGCACAGCAGTTCGTAACGGTCGTCAATTACCTCACTCGTCCTCATAGTTTCAGTCTTCTTCGAGGATTCGTGAGAAGTTTGGCAAGTCTGATCGCCGTCAATGTTGACGTCGAGATGGCTTTGTCTTCGGGTAAACATTGTAGAGCGCGAAGCGGTTGTAAAGTGATCCCATTATGGGTTCGACTGTGCGCCTGATACCGTTCTATAAGGTTGTCGTAATCTTTCGACCCCTGACCTTCGAATGTTAAAGTTTGGGGCGGATAAATCCTCAATTCGACGACTTCGCAGATACCAAAAATGAAACTGTTCCCACACCTATTTCATCGAAACCCGCTTTTCGACAATGATATCGCCTCAACCTTTGCTGAACGGCAAAGTCGGGCTCCTCGACCGCACGAGGTCAAAGTACGGTCCTGATCCCTCAGGTGTTCAACTCCATCTTTTCAATTGCGCTTATAGCTTCCAGTCGAACGAGAGCATTTTTCTCGACTTCCGGATTGAGACATGCTTCGACCAGTGACAGATTTGTCTGTTTGCCGAGCTGCAGAGAGCCGATGTCTTTAAGCGCTTCGATCCTAACTTACGCTGCCTCGAAAATAGTCTCTAATCGGATACGGAACAGCCTGCTCAGCGATGCTACGACTTCGTTGATACCTTAAATGAAGGACTGGTGTAGTCAGGTCCCAGATACGATCGGGGAATAGCTATCTCATTGCCATCGCGGACAGCAAGTACGTTGGGCGACATTATCTCGCATTGAGCCTCATTGAACTTGTCCTGGATGCACCGATGCAGTTGCGAGTACGTGTTCTGCATTCTGTTCGCTTCAGCGGTATACGCGTTGATCTCATAACTTACGTAGTAATCGTCTAGAGAATTCTGAAGTACGAATGGCTTCGGTGTTTTCAGAATCCCTTCTGTAGCATCGGCAGCAGAGAGCAATAGGTTTTCAACTTTCTCCCACGGCTCTTCGTATCCAATTGTCACCGTCGTGTGCAACACAAGCAGGCCTTGTGTCCCCATTGTCGAGTAATTGATCACGTTAGAACTCAATATCTGCCCGTTAGGAACCGACACTACTTCGTTCTTTACGGTGCGTATCTTTGTGACGAACATTGACTTTTGAACTACGTCTCCAGTGCACTCTCCTATTGTGATGCGATCTCCAATTTTGAACGCGTTTGTATAAGTTAGCACCGCCCCCGCCATCACGTTGCTTACCACTCCGGTCGACCCGAAACTGACAAGAACACCGAGCATTAGTCCCACTTGCTTGAAGGCCGGCGAGTCCCAACCGGGCAAGTAAGGCAGCGCCACAATGGCTGCAAAAGTGATAATTACGAATCTCGCTAATTTATAGCTCGGCTCAGCCCAATCAGGGTCAAAGTCGGCGAATCGAATGGTCTCATCGCGCAAAGCATCAAAAAAGAAGCGGGCAAATCCGATCACTCCGTATGTCACTATAATTACTACTATCATAGTGAACAGCGATGGCAAGTACTCGAGGGCGGTATCAAATGCGGTTTTGATTGGAGACAGAGCATTTGCGGTTAGCGCATTGGACAGGTGTTTCGTTCGAGGAAAGAAGCTCAATACTTGCAATACATATGCGCCGAAGGCGACAAAAATCAAGGAAATCTGCGATAGCTTTACTATCGTCGAGATGCAGTCGGTCAGAGAGTGTTCACCAATCAGCTCAGCTTGCTGAATTTTGATCGCTTTTATTTTGGTGCCTTTCCAGTCATCCAATTTTATGCACAGTCCAGTTGCCACCTTGCTTATGAGAGCAACTGTGAAAATCAAAATGATGGTGGATAGAATGGTAAATCCCGCGCCTGCAGCTAGACTAGCTGCAGTGGTTTCCTCGATTCTCTCGGCGAGAGCCATGCGAATCTTAGACGAAAACTCCTGCGCCAATTTATATGAACTGCTCTGCGCAATTCGAGCGTCTTCACTGCTTACCGTCGCGACCTTGACGCCACCGTACATGACATCAGTGCCGGTTGGTGTTTCGGTGGTAGTCACCTTGTGAGGATCGAACACATTGACGTCGTCGGCAATTTGACGCAACACCTGCGAGGTTCTCTCGGCCCGTTCGGTTGGATTCATTCCTTCGGATACGGAGTAAAACACAAACAAGCGTTTGCCATTCACCACAACGGCCGCGCTAGCTGCCGGGTCCTGACTGTTCTGCGCATGGACATCACTCCAAAAAAATTGAAGTAAGAAACAAGAGAATAAAACCAGTAGTCTAATAGTTTGCCGTTTCATCCGATCGGTTTCCTCACCATATAGAATGAGCCTCTATGTGGACGTTGACATCCCAGACGACAAAACTGACGGTCTCAGCCTGATGTCCAAGGACGCGATAGTTATTTTAGTTGATGTAAGATCATTCTGATCGAACTGACCAGTTTCGAAGCATCAACATCGAAAGCTGCGCTCGGCTAGTGCGAATCTATCAATAGCGATAAATGGGAAAGCCAATCGGAGTGGAGTAGAGGCTGTTTCGCGCGTTTATGCACATCTGCAGTATTGAATGCTGCTCGTTAACGCGCGAAGTGAGTTCTGCGACATTGTCATTGAATGGAACTAGTGCTTTGTCAGCGGCATCGGATGCGGCGTTGAGTCTGGATTTGGTTTCTTGATCACTTTCACCGAATTTTCGGAAAGGTGAACCACTTCCTGCGAGTGTCACAGTGGCTTGATGAAGAAGCTGCTTTGCCGTTGCCAGTTGGCTTTCTGCTTCGCTCACTCGTGACGCCGCCGTGGGGTAGTATCCGGCGAGCGACGATAAGGTCCAACCGCCCATCTCAGCTTGAGTCGGTCGTGGCGCTGCGGTTTTAACCAGCTTGGGAAGTTTACGCTGCATCTGTTGCAGCAGCTCATCGGTTTGAACTACCGGTCCGCCTAAACTCGAACTCGTAACCGCTTTTGATGGGCGGATATACATTGCGTGTTGGTCGAAATCCGAAGGGGTGCTGATACCGCGCTGCTTCAAACTCGACGAGTTCGAGCCCATGGCCCCGCCCTCTGGAGCGAGCCTGTTGTTCGCCTGCAATACCTGCTTCGCATACTTGCCATACTGAGTATGGGGAGCCATTTTATAGACCTTCAAGTAGAAAGGAAGCGCTTTGTCTAACTTATCGAGTCGGTAGAGGCAGTCCGCATAATAGTAATTGTTGGCAGCTGTGTTCTTTCCTTTTGCGATATCCGCCTTGAGCTCAGTCGCAGCATCTATATAGTTGCCACTCTTGTATAGCTCTTCCCATGTCCATTGCCCTGCCATTGCAGGTGAACCTACACTCAGAGCGATCACTGCAAAAATACTCAACTTCGCGTTGATCACCAGAGTTGATGGGATGAAAAAACGAGCCATATTCGAACTAACCATGAATTTAGTATACAAAATTACCGCGGTGCCTGATGTCGGCTCGCGGCCTCAATCATGGCCGCCGAACAGTCCATCAGAGCAACACCGGTTTTGCCGGGAGCGAATTTTATTTCTTCGTTCAATTGAGCAAGTCGCTGCGGCAAGTGCATCGAGGGAAATGTGCGATTCCAAACTTGCATCTCGCACCAACCAACTTTCGTAAGCAGTTTAGCGGTAGCAGGTGGAGCCTCCTTCTCAAAAACTGCAGCTTCCTCCTGTGGCTCCTGATGCTGATTCGCCTGTATTGCCGCTTGTTCTTGCTGCGGCAAATCGGCGCGGTTTCTAACACGCACACCACCAAAGCCTGGTACACCCAATCCGGCCACATTCAGAAGTGTCGTGCCAATCATTGTACCGACGGACCGTGCCCGATTCGGCGAACCACCCTGAGAGCGCTCGCCGCCACCACCTGCAGCGTCTGGCGTTTCATAATCATTCGGCTGTTGACTAGCGCATGCATCATTCGCCTGCTGACTGCCATTGGATGCATTATCCGGCTGCTGACCGGGTTCGGACGCATCGTCCGACTTTGTTCGGAAATCAGGATCTTCTTGCAACAGCTTACGCTTGAGCTTTTTCTCAACATACTGCTGGAGCTCGTCCGTTCGGTCGCTCAGGTCGGCCTGCGCAGAGGTTTTTCCAAAAGCCTTATTCTCGAGTCGTGCCAATCGCGCATCAAGCTCGTCACTCGAGTACGATTGGCCGAGCAATGCATTCTCCATGGCTGCAACACGCGGATAAGAATCCGGCTCGACGTCCGAGCCATCTCCTACCGCGCTCACAACAACCGCGCGCGAAGCCACAGGACTGCCCACATGAGCGCTCGCCCTGGCTGCGGAGAAGAAGGACAGCGTAAAAGTCAAAACTAGTGGAATGACATATCTCATAGAAGGCTCTTCGCAACTGCAGCCGCATTGTAGCCTGAAATACCTGTCTTTCAGTAGGCAAACTTTTTAACCGCCTCTAATGTGCTGAGCACAATATCGATCATCCGGCAGTAGCTACTGGACTTGACGCAGCTGCTACGGCTGGGCGAATCGAAATCATGTTCAATTCTCTTCGCACAAGTGAAGACGCACTGCCCCGTGACAGGTCCATAGCGGCGAGACAAAACTCGCAATATGACTTGAGTGATGCGCTACGTACATTGCGACAATTTCTCATGTTCGGCTTCATAGCATCGACCAATTGTCGGAAGGTGTCAGCACGCGGTTGGCGCTAGAGAATGACGAACTATCCTATTCATCGGAAGACATACTCCAAGTCTGTTTGACTGCCGGTGTACCAACGATTTTCGATGCGCATCATCATTTGGTCAAAGAGAAGAGCGAGAGCTACGATTGTCCATCTCTGGAGCACTACGTGAGCGCCGTCAATCGACAAAGTTGCGAAAAGGTGGTACAAGGGGATGTTTGTCTGTGGTGACTTGATCTATGAAGGTTTGCATTTACGGCTGCGGTGCCATCGGTCTGGATTTAGCGGTCCAGTTAATCAAGGGCGGTCATGCAGTCACACTGATCGCGAAAGGCGAAACCTTCAAACTACTGCACGACCATGGAATTGAACATATAGCTCAAGATGGAGAGAGAACGAAAATTACTCCGGACAGTTATTCAGTCCACGAGACGAATACCTGTCGCGATTCGCAAGATCTCATTTTCTTGACTGTGAAGGCGGACACCCTGACCACGATTGCACACGACATCAATCCGTTACTCGCAGACGACACCATCGTGGTGTCGGCAACAAATGGAATTCCCCCCTGGTACTCGTATCAGCAAGACGAGACGATTGGCCGATACTTGACTAACACATCGGTTCGAGAAAAATTTCTAGAACAAGTCCCGGCCAGGCACATAGTCGGAGCCACAGTCGGACGAAGCGCTTCGAGATCAGCACCGAATGCAGTATCGCAGACATTCGGAAGCGGATATGTTATCGGCGAGCCTAACCACCATATGAGCGAGCGCTTACATAGACTCAGCGAGATGCTGGGCGGCTGCGGTCTTACGGCTCGCATGAGCGACAATATTCACAGAGATATTTGGCTAAAACTTCTGGGCAATGTTTGTGTGAACCCAATGAGTGTTTTAAGAGAATGCAATATCGGTGAATTGCTGTCGGACCAAGACACGAAACAAGAGATGTTGGACATAACTAGGGAAGCTGAATTGGTTGGTATCAAACTTGGTGTCATAATGCCCGGAGATTTCAACATCGAACGCCTGGTAGACTTCGCCAAATTGAACTTGGCGCATCACGAGCCGTCCATGCTTCAGGATTTCCGGCGGGGAGCAGCTTTAGAGGTTCATAGAATCGTCGAAGTCGTGATAATGTTGTCGGAAGAACCTGGAGTCGACGTTCCTGTAGACAAACTTCGGTCGACACACAAACGTCTTCTTCAGAAATTAGAGACCAGAGATGCTTCACGCGGCAGCTACGCGTAGCGTGCTTTCGACACCGCGCTTAACGAATCGGTGACGACCGGTCTCAGTCACTAGCCGACGCGATTGGTGCCGATATGGAAGGACCGACCAGCGATATGGCTTCCCAGAAGGATGCTTCAGCGAAAACGGGCTGGAGTTGAATTGTTCAAATAACATTCATTGTGGCCAGCGCTTTACGGCCACCGGAATGCCTACCATTAAGTGATTTGTCGAGCGCAGAAATGAGGTCTACCGTCGATTTTGTGCCACCACAGAATTTAGCAGACGGACGCGTTCAACTCGGCACTTTTCTGCTGCTTGGGTCTTCTGGATTTGCGGTGCAGAAATTCTGTCTGTCCAACAAGATTGAAATTCGGCAACGCACCAACCTGCAAATAACCGAGTCGCACGTATAACTCAATTGCTTTTGGATTGATATCTGATACGAACAGATAGAGATTATCAGCATTAGGGAAAAGCACGTCTTCGAAGTGCCCAATCAATTTCGTCCCGACACCACGTCCTCGACAGTCGTCTCGCACGCACAGATACTCAATCATTGGCTCGAACCCAATACCATTGGCCATTGATGCGAGAAAACCGACGACGTCTTTGGCTTCGGATACAGCACCAAAAATCTGCAGGGCGGGGTTATTCAAATCGTTGAGACATTGCTCTTCCGTGAAATAGAGCGCGTTCCATGGATTTGAGCTAACCATCATACGAGCACACGAAAGTAACGCTGTCTTCTCATTGAGCTTTTCCAGCTCAACCCCAACCAATTCGCTTGACGCGTTTGTCATCTCTAACATACCTCTCCACTCGAAGATATGCTATCAAATTTTGAGCATCAACTCCGAAAAAGCTTGCGCTTCATCAGGCTGACCTCGATTGTTGCAGATTTCGCGAAGATACTCGAGAGCTGTGCGCGACAGTGGATTTATGCTCAGCGCCTCGCGGGCGCTAACGTCGGCTGCGGACCAATCGCTAAGTTGACCGTGGCAGAGCGCAATGTTCATCAACCCAGCGAATGAGATATCGACGTCATCGCTAGCTTCGCAACTGTGGCGATAGTGTTCAATTGCATGCAAATACTGCTTAGCCCGCTGCGCACGCAATCCCTGCTCGAACAATGCTTTTGCCTCAGCGTTATCAACTTCTGCTGGTAGGCTCAGAGGTTCCATCATGTTGCACCCTTCCTATTCTGTTCGATATGTCTAGACTACTTCTTTTTCGGATTCGGGAAAATTATAATTTGATCGAAGTTGCCATAAACCTCCTCGGGCAGCCCTTTGACACGTATTCCGATCCATGATGTTCTCAGATCCTTAATTTGATTTGTGTCGCCGGGAGCTATCGCAACTGTTTTTTTCAAGTCACTAGTGAGAGTCATGACTGGTGAAAATGAATTTTCCTTCCATTCCGGGTTTACCGTAGCAACAGAATACTTTTGCAGACGCAGATAATCCGCGCACGACTTACCATTCGGATGGTCCTTGTATACAGAAGACAGATGCGCGGCTCCAACCCAATATACGACCTTGTTGTTTTTGTCTGCATCGAGGATCGCACCGATGTTATCGGCCATAGACTTATCTCGATTCTTACCCCTGGTATCCACACAAACAATCTTAATTCCGGCATCTTTCGCAGCTTTCAAAATCTTTTCGTAGTCATCAGACCTTAGCAATGCCGGCAACTTTGTTCGATCAAGTTTGCCGGTTCTGACAAACTCATCAATCGCTGCTTGAGTATCAAGACCAGCCTCGATGGCAAAGTGAGTGGCTCCGGCCTTCTTCAGTTCGGGAATAATCTCAGCCCCGAAGTCACGCATGGGGTTAGGCGATAGATGCGATTCGCCTAGTCCCAAGAATCGATTTTTTTTCATCAGATCTACTACAGATTCTTTTGGATCTTTTCCAAATTTGTTGATTTCCTTTTTGACTTCAAGCAGCTCTTTTTCAGTCTTCTTGAGACTCTCCAGCTCTTTGATTTCGGCGGTAGATACCGATTCCTCAATGTAACCCGGACTCGATTTGTCATCGGCAAATTGAACAAATGAGTCGAATGCCTTCGGAAGTTGCTCGAGCGGTTTTATTATTTGATTCCACAGCACTCGATTTTCAGGACTGTACAGGGCGGCTACGGACTGCGCTAGATTCGACGAACCTTCGAAACTTGCATTGTGATTTGTAGTTTGTTCTATGTTCATTTCTAGAATCCACGGTGGGACAGCATACGGATATGTATACGAATCCTGCTGCTTTTTTCCCTGTGTAAACGCGCAATATTTTGACTATCAATTGAAAACTATTGGATGACGCCTCAGATACGGTGCGCGAAACTGCGCAGAACGCGTGAAGGACTCCGCTTTTCATTGGTATCATATTCGATGGTTCATGAAATCAACTGCAATCAGATTTGTCTTACTCGTGTTGAGTCGATTGATGTCATCGTCTGACTATCATCCCCCAGAGCGGCAGGCTGTTAATAGGCATCAGCACAGGCTCAATCGCCCGACAAAGTGTGGTTACAACGCTTGTGCGGGTGGGTAGATTCATGAAGCGGAGTTAACTGATTTTTCCGCTGTTTGTTTTCTACTTCACACACAGAGGCAAAATGAAGATTCAGAATCTCCTGACCTTTACTATCACTGTGATGCTCGGATCGCAGGCTTTTGCATTACCAGGTAATTGCGCTGAAAATACGACTCTCACTCAAGTCTCCGTTGCGAAGCTGAAAGACGGCAACAAGAGATACGTAGACGGGCATCCCACTGCACCGAGAGTGGACACTGAGCGACGTGAGATTACAGCCAAGGAAGGACAAAAGCCGATTGCCACAATTCTTGGATGTTCCGATTCCAGAGTACCTCCAGAAATAGTTTTCGATCAAAAGTTCGGTAATCTCTTTGTTATACGTGTCGCCGGCAATGTTACCGGGACATCGGAAATCGCCTCGGTAGAATATGGCGTACAGGCTCTGGGCACGCCGCTCGTCGTGGTTCTCGGGCATTCTGCCTGTGGTGCGGTCCAGGCAGCCGTTGAGAAGACTCCATTGGACGGCAAGTTACCAAAGCTTGTAGAGCTCATTGCACCAGCTGTGGACAAAGCGAAAACCGCGAATCCAGATGTAATTGGCTCGAAATTGATGGACGCTGCAGTCGAGGAGAACGTGCGGCATCAAATAAGTGAACTTACTGCCAAAAGCGAGACTCTCAAGAATGCAGTCGACAGCAAAAAAATACAGATAGTCGGTGCCGTTAGAGACCTTATGAGTGGTGAGATTCGCTGGCTCCCATAGTCGGGTCCGGGGTCTTTGCTTGACGGACGGTTTTCTCTTGCCAACTAGTTAAAAATTTCCGATCTCCTAGACTAAGTAAGGATAAGCTACCGGCAAACGCTTCATAGTCATCGATCCGCCGCGCGCATGTCCGCCGCATATCCTTTTGCGCAATAGTCAGTTCTTGCTCGAAGCGCTACAGTAGAATCGATCACTCACCGCCGCGCATTCCGATCTACCAAAGGGAGGCTGATTTTATGTATTCTATGCGCACGCCGGCGAATGTGCACACAGCTGAATATCCTGACCTGAAATTCAATGTTAGTATGACTGTAGATCCTCTCATTGTTGACGATCTGCAGAGGGAGGCCAAGGAGTTTCCGATTGTTCGTATCATGGAGCGCACGAACTTTCGTTCGGAAGACCACGCACAGAAATTTATGAATAATCTGGTCATGAGCGCACGTCTTGGAGAAGATTTAGCCGCCACTAAAGAAGAGCAAAGTGCAGATTCGGCGGATCTGTCAATAATTTTGTGTCATTAGGTTAGACAAGCGGAACCCTTCCTTCGAACTCCAGGGAGAACCAGTTC